>CAMYLW010000246.1 GCA_947259475.1 Thermodesulfobacteriota bacterium | reverse complement strand
AGGTATAAAATCGCGGCTAAAAGTCGCTCCCACAGTAATTAGTTAATTAGAAAATTAGTTAATTAGTTCTACCGCTTACTGCATGCTCATGACTCCTGGTTTCTTTGATTGTCGATTTGGGATGTGGGACTCAACAGGCCAAATATAGATTAGATTATGTAAGTCAAATATGGAATTTCAGGTTTCCACCCTATTTCTTCCAAGGTTTTTCGCCCGGTAAAGCGCAACATCCGCCCGGCCCAAGACAGAGGCTGCATCCTCATCACCGGACAACTGAGCTATGCCAATAGAAATTGTGACTGAGGGCAGTGTGGCTTCTAGGTGAGTTACAATCGGCGTTGTGCTCACGGCCGTTCGAAGTCGTTCCGCCGCAATACGTGCACCGGCGAGATCTGCGGATGGGAGAATCACGACAAACTCTTCTCCGCCATAGCGTACCGACAGGTCGGTCGGTCGCAGTTGCTCCATAAGTGCTTGCCCTAATGCCGAAAGAACAATATCCCCAGCAAGATGACCGTATGTGTCGTTGAAGCGCTTGAAGTGGTCGACGTCGATCATGAGCACCGACAAGGATTGTCCGCTATGCCGGAATCGCTTTATCAGACGGGGTAGCCTGGCCTCAAGCCAGCGTCTGTTGTTGAGACCGGTCAAGGGGTCGAAAAGGGCATCCCGTTCGAACTGAGACTGGAGTCTTGCGCTCTCGGAGAGCGTGACATTGTTGGCGCGTATCCTTTGAGCAAGGAGAAAAAGAAGGTTTTTTGCGAATTCATGAGAGGCGTTGACCAATCGCCAGAACGTCTCCTCGTTTACTTCGATAAGCCTGGTGGACTCTGCGGCGACAACAAACGCCGAAGCTGGACTCCCATCAAGGACTGACATCTCGCCTACAGTCTGGCCTGCCTGGAGTAACGCCACTGGCTTACTTTTTTTCGAATCGAGATGTACGCTTAGTCTTCCCGACAGGATTAGAAACATCTTTCGGTTCGGCCGTCCTGCTGCAAGAAGCGTTTCACCTGACTTGAGCATACGAACCGAACACTGATCGAAAAGGTCCGAGATGGTTTCGGTACCAACCCCACGGAGTATAGAGAGCTTGGCAAGCTCGTCCGCCACGGGAATCGAGCTTTCCTCAGCCATTTCTGTCAGTTTCTTGCCCATGCTTCGGTGCGATGCAAGAAAAAGACCAAGGCAAAGGGAAGATTGTAGATTGCAGATTTGGGATTGAGTGATTAAGTTATTGAGGGATTTGAGATTTTGGATTGGAGATTGTAGATTTGGGAATTAGAGAATTAGAAAATTAGTCAAATTCGTTTGAATCGTAAGCAAAGCTTGCAGCTAGCGCTCTGCTTCATGCTATCCTTGGCTTGGTCCGACCACCGACCTTCCGACCGTATTTACGATTGGCGACGCGTTCGGATCAAAAGGATTAGTGCGCATGGCAAGAGAGAAGAGATAAGGGTAGTTATCCTTCAAATGCCTCATATAATCCAACCATTGATGAGCAAGCAGTATGTAGGCCCTTTTCATGTCTCCGGCCAGATGCTTCTTGTCAGACTCTGGCAGTTGACTGATATCATGCCGGAGAAGTAACTCATCTCTGAAATGAAAAACTGCTCTGATGGTCTCAGTGAAAGACTCACGTTCCAGCAAAGCCGGATTTTCTAGAAGTCGCAGCAAAAGATCCACTTTGCCAGCAAAGAATGTGTTTAGTTCCTCCAGCGGAATCTTTTTAATGTCTATATCGTATTTGTGATTTTTAAGAAGCTGACTCACTTTGAGGAAGTCCGCAGCCGACCAGTCATTGGTTACAACGAGTTTTTTTCTCAAACCAGCAGCTTGAGGATCTAATCCAACAAAGTATGTTAGCAGCCTGTTTCCTATTTCGCTGAAGAAAAGGCCATTTACCATATTCTGCTTCTGAATCCTTGCCTTTTTTTCCCTCCTATTTAGCATCATCTCAGTTGCATTGGCCACTACACCCAGGAAGGTTCCTACGCCAGTTATTATTAGAGCAACGGCAAGTATCTTGCCTCCTAGGGTGGCAGGATGTATGTCCCCGTAGCCTACCGTGGCGACAGTTACAATAGTGAAGTAGAAAGCATCCGCCAGAGAAAGATCCTCTATTATCATTAGGCCGAATATCCCGAGCACAACTACAACCAGAAGAACTACTAAAAATATTCTTAAGCGAGATTTCAATGCTTCCATTTGTCTAATATCACCTTGATTAGAGAATTAGGAAATTAGTTTATTCGTTGATTAGAGAATTAGTCAAGTCGTTGATTAGGAAATTAGGAAATTAGTGAAATTGTTCAAATCGTAAAAGTCGTCCGGTCCAGAGGTCAGAAGTCAGAGATCAGAGGTCAGAAAACAGAGAGCAATTGGAATCGCGGCTGGCCTCCGGCCCGTAGGGCCTACGCCCCGGAGGGAAAGCCGCTCCCACAGAACAGTTCACCGTTTACCTCTGACTACATCGATTCAATTACCACCGCCACGGCTTTTATTTAGCATGTCTCCGAGATCAAACATTATCGCCCCCAAGGAGCTGTCAGCCACGTCTTTCCACTCCGGCGGCAAGTCATAAGGCGCTTCAAGCTCAAAATGAAGCGGGAATTCTACATACTCACTCTTATTCTCTTGGCAATCAAAGAGCACTATCCTCAAGGTGAGACCCATAAAGCCTAGTCGGCTGTAGTCAGCCTGTGCAGGCGATGGTGTCCTCAAGAAAAAGTAGCCGTCCATTTCCGCGCTGTACTCAGCCTTAAGCGGTACGTATGAAGTCTTGAAGAAACCACTCTCTCCCCTCCCTAAGAACTGGATCATTTGTTTCATGTCCCCATCCGGGTCCTTGGCACGTATGTATACTCTCCAGGTCGCACCCGGGCGAATTTGGCTGGGAGCATAGGAGTCCAGTATGACTGGTGGCTGCCCCTTGTCCGATGTCGATGTTTTTTCACACCGTGTAAATGATGCACATCCCGAAATGAGAATGCTCAAGGCTAGGAGGACATAAATTTTCTTGTTCATAGCAGATACCTCAACAGATTATGGCGCCAGGAGATAATTGATTAGAAAGTAATTGCTCAGGGGGTTTTAGTCAATTAATTAATTAGGGAATTGGAAAACTAGAGAATTTGAAAATTAGAGAATTAGGGAATTAGTCAAAGAGGTTAGTCTTTCGCAGATTGTCATTTACTAATCAAATAATTAACTAATTAACGACTTTGTCAAACTGACGGATTGCAACTCTCTCCACTAAGCGAGCACGAAAAAACTGCAAACATTTTTGAAATAGGGGTAAAATGCCAAAACTCGTTAAGAGGACTGTACCTTGTTGAACTACAGACAATCTCACGTTTCGTTTCTCCCTCCGTGGAGGTCATTGAACTCATGAGGGTGTGGAAAGCAGTAACTCTTATTCTATGCGGGTTGGCCCTGGTCTTTCTGGTCGGAGCTTTCTTCTTTGTGTTCAACCCACTCGGGCTTGGTCCGGAGCCTGAGGAAGTGCTTTCCCGGAGCTTTTTTGCCGCCCCCGCAGGAGATCTTGGCGAGCTCGAGCTTTTAGTTGACGGGGAGCAAGCCTTCAAAGAAATCCTTTCCGCCATCGATGCTACCAAGTCATCCATCTTCGTGCAGACCTTTATATGGAAAGACGACCATATTGGGAACCGGACAGTAAAGGAGCTTAAAGCTGCGGCAGACCGCGGTGTGTTGGTGACCATCAGGAAGGATTTGCTGGGAACGGTTTTTGAACTAGGTGACATGCTAAAGGGTAAACCGAGTCCTGTTTTTACTCAATCCGGTCTGCGAGGATACGACAACATAAACGTTGATACGGAAATGTCCAATGATACTGACCACAGCAAGTACTTCATAGTGGACAACCGGGTTGTCATTTTTGGCGGCATGAATATCGCTGATGAATACCATACCAA
>CAMYLW010000245.1 GCA_947259475.1 Thermodesulfobacteriota bacterium | reverse complement strand
TACATATACCGATTGTCCATCTTTGTCAGTACTCATGGAAAACTCCTCTCGAAAAGACTATTGCCAATATCTACTATTACACTTTTAAGCAGTCACTACCGATTGTGCAACACCTCGATCCTCTGAGCGCAGTCGGTTGAAAATTCTGACAGTGCCATACGAGTATCTCTCCCCAATTGGCCCCCGCACAAATCTTGGTTACAATTACATCCTATTTCCAACAGAGCATTGAGCACAGGACGGGAGAAAAATCATGGAAAGCCAAAAATGCCTCATCCTTTCCACGAGCAGCATCTCTGCTACTTACACAATCTAGGATTCGTAAAATCGAATCTCGACGATTGGAAAAAACTTGCAAAACAGCCCCAGTTTGTTAGTAGAAAGTGCGGTAGAGCTGCCGCCAATGAAAATAATATATGTAAATCTGCTAAGCCTTGAGGAGCAGTGAGAAGAGCAACAATTGGGTTTGGCTCTACTCCTGGAGAGCGTTCCACGGTGGGTGGAAGATTGGTTGTCATTTTTTCTAACTTGACATCCTCGGCGCGGCTCTGTTATCCTTACCGAAATTCAAAACTATTCTAATCATTCTAATTATTTAGAATCAGCATCATCGTCAGCACAATAAGACTATCTATTGATTGTTAAGGTACCGGAATGTTATTTCTTGATCGGCGCAAATATTGCCTTTGAAGGCTACATCGGATATTGTTAAGTTAATCACAATCTTCGCAACCATGACTACCTTCCCTTAGTCTATTCAAGGAGCCTTTTGTAAGGTGGACCGGAGAACTTTCCTGAAGATTGCCGGTGTGGGCGGTTTATCCTTTGCCGCCAGCTGCTCCGCCCAACCAGAAAAAACCCTGTACTCCCTCGTTCAGGCTCAGGATGACATGGTAACCGTCAGGGCTACGTGGTATGCTTCCACCTGTAGGGAGTGCCCAGCCGGCTGTGGCGTCTTGGCCAAAAACAGAGAGGGCAGGACCATTAAGGTTGAGGGTAACCCTCTCCATCCCATCAACCGGGGTCGGCTGTGCATGCGGGGCCAGGCAGCCCTGCAGGGAATCTACAATCCAGACAGAATCAAAACTCCCTTATTGAAAGAAGCGGGGAAATGGCGCCCCGTAACGTATGCTGAAGCAGAAGCCATCCTGCAGGCCAAGGCTGAAGCAGCGATGAGGAACGGGAGCGGTAGAGTCCGGATGCTTACTGAGGTTGTGGGGGAAAGCCTCCTGAACCTCGCAAGCCAGTCCTTGGAAAACTGGGACTCCAAAGGGCCGGTAGTCTTCGAACCTTTCGGATATGAGGCCTTGAAGGAGGCAAATTCCCAAGTCTTCGGGCTCGACGGACTTCCATCGTATAAGATGGACGAGGCTGACTTTCTCATATCGTTTGGTGCTGATTTCTTGGAAACATGGTTGTCGCCCGTAGAGTACGCCAGAAAATTTAAAGACATGCACGCTCTGAGGGGGCAGAATAAGTCTCTGTATTTTCATGTAAGCCCTTATCAATCCCTCACTGGCGCCAATGCAGATTCCTGGTTTTCTTGCAATCCCGACTCCGAACATTTTATCGCTCTCGGACTTTTGCGGGAAGGCATACGTCATGGCAATGGCAGATTTCTGCCAGAGAAGGTTCTCACTGCCATTGATACAGTCTCTTCTCCTTACACCAGGGAAAAAGTCTTCGAACTCTCTAGTCTACCACCAGAACTCTTCGACAAGCTTTACATTCATCTACAACTGGCACGAAAGCCTCTTATCCTCGGTACCAGCACCAGCGCAACAGGGGCCAATAGCCTGCAGGCCAACATAGCCGTCAATCTTCTCAACTTGGTTTTTGATCCTTACCTTGAACGCATCGACTTCTCCAACCGCCACCGGGTGGAGACAGCTGATAGAAGATCCGCAGTCTTAGAATTTTTCACGGAATTGAAAAGTGGTGCAGCAAACCTGCTCCTGTTGAACAACGTCAATCCCGCTTTTGCCTTGCCCCCTGGAAGTGGAGTGAGAGAGGCCTTGGAGCGGGATTCTTTATTTGTGCTAAGTTTCAGCAGCTTCATGGATGAGACTACCGAGCTGGCTGATTTGATCTTGCCGGTCTGTCTGCCACTGGAGGCCTGGGATGAGTATGGGGGGAAAACTGGGATTGTCTCAACCCTGCAGCCAACCATGGGCAGCTTGACCGGGGCACCAAACATTGGAGATGTGTTACTACGTGCCTCCTTTGGCCCACAGCGACCAGTGAAAAACTTCCAGGCTTACCTCTTTGCCCAACTCACCCTCAAAGATGTTATTCGGGGGAAGAGAGACTGGCTCCAGGTTTTGCAGAAGGGAGGGCTCTTTCAATTAAGGAAGCAAGAAGGTGGATTACGAGTCACCCTTTCCACTACCTTTCAGTCTACCATTACCACCCCTCCTACTCCCGAAGAGAACCATCTTGTCTTCTTTGCTGTCCCTTCCATCCGCTTCTTCGACGGCAGGGGCGCCAACAGGCCCTGGCTTTGTGAGGTCCCAGATACGTTAACTCAGGTCGCCTGGCAGACTCCGGTCCTGATGCATCCTGAAACCCTGGCTGCAAGAGGTCTGAAGCAGGGCGATATTGTCCAAATAGAATCCCGCTGGGGTCAACTACAGATGCCCGTCTACGAAACGGTTGGTGTTCATTCTAAGGCTGCGGTGGTGGCTATCGGTCAGGGTCATACCGCCTACGGACGTTATGCAAGGGGTAGAGGAGTCAATCCGATTGAACTCCTTTCTCCAGAATTGGAGCCAAATTCTGGAGGCCCCTTTTTCGCCGCCGGCCCAATTGCTCTCACAAAAACCGGCCGCTCAATAAAGCTGGCGCACACGGATGGAAGTCGGGACCAACATGGGAGAAAAATTGCCCTCTCGGTTCAACTAAAAGACCTTGCCCACCCTGAACAACACGAAGGGCATGGGCTGGGAATGTGGGAATTCCCTCTGGTGCTGCCTTTACCCGAGGCCTATGACCGGAAGACCAGGGATATCTATCCCCCGCACCAACATGAAGATTATCGATGGGCAATGGTGGTAGACATGGACAAATGTATTGGCTGTGGCTCCTGCTCCGTCGCCTGCTATGCCGAAAACAATGTGGGTGTGGCAGGTGAGGAACGAATTATTGAAGGAAGGGAAATGGCCTGGCTCCAGATTCAACGATATGAAGATCCAGAGCAGCGCGAAAAAATCACCTTTCTTCCCATGCTTTGCCAGCACTGCGACAATGCTCCCTGTGAAGCGGTTTGCCCGGTCTACGCCCCGCACCATTCCAAGGAAGGGATTAATAATCAGATTTATAATCGCTGTATCGGCACTCGCTTTTGCTCCCAGAATTGTCCCTACAAGGTGCGAAGATTCAACTGGTTCGTGTGGGAGTGGCCGGAGCCGCTCAATCTGCAGCTCAATCCCGACGTCACTGTGCGCACCAAAGGGGTCATGGAAAAATGCTCGTTCTGTATTCAGAGGATTAAGGACGCTCACAATAATGCGAAAAATGAGGGCAGAAAAATACTGGACGGTGAGATTCAACCGGCCTGTCTGCAGACCTGCCCTACCGGGGCTTTCACCTTTGGAAGCCTCATGGATAAGGAAAGTGAAGTAAGGAAAAAAGTCGAGGACCAAAGAGCTTACCAGGTGATGGGATATCTGAACACCAAACCGGCAGTGATCTACTTGAAGAAGGTGGTACAGGATATATGAGTGAGTCGCCTCAACTGACATACGGTGAGATCGACCGCACTGTACTTGACACCCTGCGTCCCCCCACCGGCGGCTATTGGCTGGTCATTATGGTGCTTATCTTGGGGGTGCTCCTGGGAGCTGCTTGCTTTGCTTATCAGATTTTTGTCGGCATCGGCGCAGGTGGCCAAAATATCCCCGTTGCCTGGGGCACCTACTTGATTAATTTTGTCTTCTGGGTGGGAATTGCCC
>CAMYLW010000244.1 GCA_947259475.1 Thermodesulfobacteriota bacterium | reverse complement strand
GTTCATTGAAAAGAAACCCATTTGATCCGCCGCCTTTGAGGACTTAACCCGGATATTTCATGAATCACTTGCTGCGACCACGGATATGGTCGTCCTTCCTGGTGTCCTCGGGTGTCGGCCCCTGCGACGTACCGTTCAGGTACGCCTCGGAGCCAATCCCGCGGTACCGCGGGATGGTTGCCAGGTGGCACACCCATCTTCGTGGTCTCGCGACAGCAATTCATGAAATATCCGGATTATAGGCTGCACGGGCAAATAGTGAAAAATCTCTCTTGAATCCTTGACAATGATCACGTAATATACGCCATAATTTCTTTCGAGCCGAGATACTTTAGATTATTTGGATACTATGGAGGAAAGCGATGAGTGAATTTGAAGAAGTATGCTACACCAGGGAAGGAGCAATTGAGAAGGCAATTGAAATGGAGAAGGAAAGCTTCGATATCTATCGGAGAGCTTACGAGATGGTCGAAGATAAGCGGGCCAGGGATTTGGTAAAAGAGCTGGCTCTCGAAGAGTTGGAGCACAAATATACCCTGGAGAAAGCCTTTCTCGAGGAAGAGATCGCCCTACACGAAGCTGGCATGGAAGAGGGCCCAAGCATGGACTTGACCGTGCTGCTGCAGATAAAGCCTCTGGATGGGGATTCCAGCTCCCAGGACGTAATGATATACGCTATCCACGAAGAAAAACGTTCGGTGGATTTCTACGGCAAAATGGCGCAGGCGTGTGTGGGTGCACCCATGGAGGCTATGTTTCGTCGACTGCAACAGGATGAAGGCAAGCATCTTGCCAGCCTGGAAGAACTGTACGAAAGCATTTACATGCCAGAGATGTAATAAAAATCTAACGGGGCTTGGTCAGTTGTCCGTTGGTTCGAAGGGCAACTGACAAGTTTACCCCCTGGCACGTCATTCCTCCAGCTTTGGCCGTGCAGCCTTAAATGGGCTTCCTTTCCCTGACAGGACTACCACCACATATTTTTTCCTCGCCACCGACGAGTCCCTTCCTTTAACCCGGATATCTCATGAATTACTTGCTGCGACTACGGATATGGCCGTCCTTCCTGGCGTCCTCAGGTGTCGGCCCCTGCGACGTACCGTTCAGGTACGCCTCGGGACCAAAACCCTGCGGTTGCCTGGTGGCACGCCCATCTTCGTGGTCTCGCGACAGCAATTCATGAAATATCCGGGCTAGCCGCAGATACCGTAGGCAGTTGATTTCCTAGAAAGAATTCTTATATTTTCCGCAACAATGTCTTTGACTAATAAAAGGAGATCTGCGGTGATGGCATCTATGCAAAAGATCCTTTTCGCTTTGATTGGTTGCTTGGTAATGGCCGGTGTCCTGTGTTTATCTTCTCTTGGTGCGGCAGCTTCACTACCCCAGCACCGTATAACAATTTGGTTCGACCTCGCAAAGCATCGAATCTATGGAACCGTGGATGTTACCATTCCGCAAAGTGTGCGAACAATAGTGGTTGGCAAGCACCTGCGCATAACCAGGTTTTCGATAAACGGTGAAGCTGCGGTGGCAAAGGTGGAAGATGACCGCATCAATCTCCCGTCCCATCCGGATGGCACCCATGTTCGAGTGGAGTATGAGGGTGTTTTTTCTGATGACGAGCGCCGGGGTGCTATGAACTCAATTGGTGCAAAAGGGGCTTTTCTACTCGATGGCTGGTATCCGGCCGCTGAGGCCGAGTTGGCCCATTTTGCCCTGGAAGCAAGGGTTCCTGAAGGCTTCCATGGAGTGTCTGAAGCTGAGACCATAACAACTCAAGAAACTGGCGAGGAGAGGTTGGAGGTCTTTCATTTTCCGCATCCAGTACCACATATTAACTTTGTGATGGCACCGTACGTTGTAAACAAAGACCGCCATGGGGATGTGGAGGTGGCGACCTACTTGCTGCCAGAGGATAAGGATCTTTCCGATCGCTACCTTGCCTACATCAAGAAGTATCTGACGATGTATGAAGATATGCTGGGGTCCTACCCTTTTCGTCGCTTTGCTGTGGTTGAGAACATTCTGCCCACAGGCTACGGCATGCCGACCTTCACCCTGCTGGGTCGGCAGGTACTCAAACTGCCTTTCATCCCGGAAACCTCACTGGGTCATGAAGTCCTTCACTCCTGGTTTGGCAATTCTGTCTATGTGGACTACGCCAAGGGCAACTGGTCCGAGGGTTTGACCTCATATCTGGCCGATCATTACTACGATGCCTTGCAAGGAAAGGGATGGCAACATCGGAAGAAGATTATCGAGAATTACGAAAGTTACGTTCACCAAGATAATGAGATTTCCATCCGAGAGTTCGTTGGCGGCGGGGATCGCGCTTTACGGGCGGTGGGGTATGGCAAAACGGCCATGTTCTTTCATATGCTCAAGAACCGTGCCGGTGAAAGAGCATTCGAGGAGGGGCTGAAGCGGCTGGCTCAGGAGCAGCGGTTCAGGGTAACCTCGTGGCAGGATCTGGAAAGGATTTTTTCAAAGACGGCCGGAGAGGATCTCAGTGGTTTTTTTACATTTTGGCTCAACAATAAAGGGGCGATGGAGGTAAATCTCAGTAAGATCCGGTTGAATCAGCCCGGAAAGGGCTATAATCTGCAATTCGAAATTCGGGTTGTGAACAGCACACTGCCCGTATTCATTCCGCTCGCTATCCATACCGAGAACAAGCAAGAGAAACATATCTTGCCCGTTTCAGTCGCAGTGCAAACCCTTTCTTTGCCTTTGAAGGAAAGACCGCAAAAGATGGTTGTAGATCCAGACTACGTCCTTTTTCGCATATTGGATCCATCTGAGAGAAGAGCTGTGTTAAGCCGTCTTTTGGGAGATCCGACCCGGACTATTATCCTGCCTGAAACCAATCGGGAAATCTATGAGACCTTGATTCAAAAATTGCAGAGTCAGGGTTTCAAAACCGCGAGCGCTGAAGAGATCGATCACTCCACTTTAGGTGACAAGAGTTTTCTTTTCTTAGGACCTCACACTGAACTCAAATCCTTTTTTCCTGGGACGCCAGAGAATCCGACTGGCCTTTTTCTGCAGATAAGGAAAAATATGTTCAATCCCAAACGCGTCCTTGGCCTGATCCTGGCCGAAAATGCTGCTGAGGTGAATGGTGTGGGGCGAAAGCTTTTTCACTATGGTCAGTACAGCAAGCTGCAATTTTCTGGAGGCAAAAACGTGGAAAAGGAGACAGAGGCAAGCGACCGAGGAATCCAGCTTGAAGTGGGCCGCCCGGCTACCGGTATTGCCCTTGAGGCAGTTCTTCCCCTATCTAAGATTGCTTTCCGGGTAGCCGATAAGACCATTGTCTATGTGGGCGAAAAGCATGACCGTTACGGCGACCACCTCGTTCAGCTTGAAATGATTCAGGCTTTGCACCGGCACCATCCGAAACTGGCCATAGGCATGGAGATGTTTCAGCGCCGTTATCAAAAATCGTTGGACGACTATATCTCCGGGGAAACCGACACCCAGACCTTTCTCAAGGAGTCCCACTACTTCAGTACCTGGAGGTTCAACTATCATTTATATGAAGATATCCTCCAGTATGCCAGGGCCAATGGAATACCGGTTGTCGCTCTCAACCAGGACCATGAGTTGGTTCGCAAGGTTGCGAACGAAGGGCTTGAAAACTTGAGCCCGGAGGAAAGAGGCCGCATACCTGACGAGTTGATTCTTGACGACGAACCATACAAGAAGCGCCTTCGGAGCGTTTTCGAAATGCACCAGACGAACCTGGATGGCGATAGCATTCCACAAGAATTCGAGTACTTTCACCAGGCCCAGATTTTGTGGGATGAGACCATGGCGGAGAGCATCGCCAATTTTCTGACAGATCGCCCCGACTATCACATGGTGGTGCTAGCAGGAAGTGGCCACCTTGCTTACGGCGCCGGGATTCCCAAGAGAGTTTATAAAAAAATAAGAAAAGACTATGTCACCCAAGAGAGTTTATCGCAGGATAGGAAAAAACTATGCCATTATCCTGCCCGATCCGGGGGAACCACTGGAGCTTGGTCTGGCTGACTTCATTATTTTCCCCAGTGAAGTTCAGGCTCCGGAGGATGCCAAGCTTGGGATAATGCTGGATTCGTCTGATGGTCTGCTCACGGTGGCCGGCTTTTCCCGCGGAAGTGGGGCCGAGAAGGCTGGGATGGAAAAGGGTGATATCGTCTTGGCTGTGGATGGTCAGAAAGTGGAAGACTTTGACGATCTTAGAGTTTTTCTGGCCACCAGGCATGTCGGTGATGTGGTTCGGCTCCAGGTGCGGCGCGACAAAGCAACGGTGGAGTTAGATGTAGAGCTCGGGGCTCCAAGCCGGCACGGGCGATAAAGGTAGGATTCTAATTTCTATCCAGGATCTCACGAACCAGTTGCAGAAACTGCCTGGTATCGTAGGGTTTGCTGACAAAGCCTTTGGCGCCGGCGTCAAGGGCTCCTTTGGTAGGACCATCGGGTGAGTAGCCACTGGCTATCAATACTCGTGTGTGTGGATCTATCTTGAGAAGTTCCTCGAGACACTTGCTGCCACCCATGCCAGGCATGATCAAATCCAGAATCACCAAGTCAATCCGAGCCCGCTCCTGACGGTATAGTTCCAAGGCGTTCTCCCCATTGTTGGCAGTGAGAACTGTGTAACCAGCACGGC
>CAMYLW010000243.1 GCA_947259475.1 Thermodesulfobacteriota bacterium | reverse complement strand
GAAAATAGCCGCCCTTGACGAAGAAAGCAAAAAGTTACTGGACGAGGCCTCCACAATTGGTGAGAACATCTCTCTCAGCGTGCTGACCGGAAGTTCTGAAAACAGGGAGACTGAAGTGCTTGAATTTGTAGATCAGGCTGTAACTCAGGGTCTTATCAGTACAGATTACCAGATGAACGATGACACGATAAACTTTCTTGGCAAGCGTGTGTTGGAGATTACCTACGGCGCAATCTCTGAAGATCGAAAAAAGGAACTGCACCAGCGTATCGGCGATTACCAAGAAACCCTTTATGAACAACGCCTGTTGCCTTCGGCTGCCACCCTTGCCTACCATTTTCAGCTTTCGGCCAACCAGGAAAAAGCACGAGTTTATCTGGACTCACAACAAGCTCTTGACCACAGCATATTCAATGCCCAAGAAGCGATCAACTACACCGGTGACAAGGTTGAAGATACTGTTCCAGAGGATGCGCCCCTGGATCCAGCCAGTCTATCCCAGATTCCTGAAATTATTCGGGCCCTGCTCACCAGCGTTCGCAACATCAAGCTTTACCCACCGGGAAGCAAGGCCATCGTTAGTTCCACCCAGCAGCTCACGGAAGCCATCAATAAGATTTTGGCTGACAACGAACGGCTCACTATTACTATTGTGGAAAATGGTTTGGTGGTAAACGGCGAATCACTGGAAATTGCTGAATTCAAATCCATTGCCGAGGCTTTTATCAAATTCTTCACTGGGGTGGAACTGAGAGGTGTTGCCTTTTCTCAGGGTTTCGGTGAGCACGAGCTAACGGCAATGCTGGAGGGTCTTGGCAGCATACGTAAAAAGATGATCGGTCAACGCTTCTGGAAGCGTTTTGCCACGGAACAGCGTCTGCTTAATATAGAACTCAGACAAGTGCGCTACACTACCACAACAGCGGAGGAGCATGAAGCCGTTGCCGACCTGGAAATGGCGCAGCAGCAAAGCAGACCCGCACCCATGCATGACACTGCCCAACTGCTCGGTGTTGACCAGCGGCTGGATGAGCAGGATCTGAGCGAGATACCCCAGGTGCTGAGATGTCTGCTCACGGCCATCAGCAATATCAAACTCTACCCTCCAGAAAGTACTGCCATTACGTATTCCATTCAGCACCTCTATCAAGCGCTGAAAGGTTTCTTTTCCAGACGACCTGTCCTTACGCTGGCCCGGGTGGGCAAGTCTCTACTGGTCAACGGCCAAAAGATAGACACCGCAGATTTCAAAACCATGGCCGATGGTTTTTTGAGGTTGCTGGGGTCTGTCAATCTTCGCAGCCTGAGCCTTCTAAAGGAAATCTCTGTTCGTGAACTGGTGGCCTTCATCAGTGCCACTGGCCAGAGTCCCCCTGACGGGTTTGACAGCGAGTTTTGGCGACGTTTTGCCCGAGAGCAACAACTATTTGGCATCCTATTCGATCAACGTCTGTACGACGTCATGCAGGAACGGGTTGGCATTGGCGTTACCACTGGACAACTGGAGCCCGTGGTGGCCACACCTGCAGAGAGCGAAATGGAGCCCGGAGAGGTAATGCCTCAGACTGCTGCCGAGATTGGCTCGCATATTTCTGTGGAGTCGCGAGGGCTGGAGATTGCCCCGGAGCCGGTTTCGTTAGAGCCGGATGTTACCCAGCTCACTGATGATTCACTGAAGTCAATGGCAGAACGGTTGAATGACCTCCTTTTAAAAGGTGATGAACAGCTATCTCAGCAGATAATCAACCAACTTTTCCAGGACTTTGCAGATCAGGCTCCCCTGATGCGGACCAGGGTGATCAATGTCTACGAAAACTTGCTGGACGATCCGGTTCTCGGCTCTCAACCCCGTCTGGTGGAGCTTCTAACAGACCCTCTTTTGCTCGTATTACCGCAAGAGAAAGATCCCGAAGTCCTAAGAGAAATGGCTGACTTGCTTTTTCGAACAGCTACCAATCTCATTCAGTTTGCTGAATATCGGTTAGCCAGTCGGATTCTCACCCATCTGAACAAACGGAGAAAAAAGTTGCGGGTCAGTCCCGATGACCAGACCCAGACGAGTGAGATAATTTCCTTCCGAGAGCTTGAGCCGAAAACGCAGATGGTTCTCTTGGACGATTTACGGTCACAAGACCCTGCCCGGTCCACGGATCAGACAGATCGCCAACTCTTTTCAACTTGCTCCAACAACTCCCCCCAAAAGAAATCTGGCTGTGGCTAAATAGAGTATAACTACACCGAGGATGGGATTTCTAATCTTAAGGACGCAAGGTGAGGCGAGCAGCATTCCATCTCACCAAGCTCTTGATTTCTTGCTGCCGAGCCTTAGGGCAGATAGCTGACCCAACCGCCATTGAACCACTGGCAAAAATGTTAACACCAGGAGGTTTCTTGTCGCTTCGCAAGAAACAGAGCTCTGCGGTTCGCGCCGCCGCCGGTTTCGCTTTGGCTCAGATTTCTGATCCCCGAGTTGTAGAAGCGCTAGCCCCGTATGTGGATGATCGCGATCCAAGGATCCGGCAAGTTGCCCGAGCCCTGGTGAAAGAGTGAAATCCCGCCCCAAGAACGCAGGGCGGATTCTTTTGACAAAGCAGTGCTCTTTAGTTATGCTAAATTTGTCCTAACATCCGGATGTACTTCCCTGTGGTTATTAGCCCTATGGTATGCTGAAGACATTCCTCACACAGAAGATGCTGGCAGCCATCATGAATAGTCTCACAAAAGAAGTAGAGGTTTTGCGCGTATCCAAGGATCAATGCCGTCAAACCCGTGTTGCCTTGGTACGAGAAGTGCCAATCACAATCTTCTTGAATGACCAGGAGATTATCACCCTTCTTTGCACAGGAGCACACATTGATAGTTTGGCAGTGGGTTTTCTCAAATCAGAGGGTCTACTGCAACAACGGAGTAGTCTTGAACGTGTGGAGGTTGACAAGAACGCTCAAGCGGTTCGGGTGTTCACCAGCGAGGGAACTGAGCTAGCTGAGCAGCTTTTCGGCAAAAGAACCATTACCTCCGGTTGCGGTAAAGGTACAATCTTCTATAACGTCCTGGACTCGTTGCAGAGCCAACCCCTCACAAACCAACTCGCCATCAGGGCTGACCAAGTCCGTCAACTCATGGCTGAACTGCATAGCCGCTCTGAGCTTTATCGCCGCTCAAGAGGAGTCCATAATTGCGGTCTCGCTGATACCGAGAAAATTCTGATCTTTTGCACCGACATTGGCCGTCACAATGCTGTAGATATGATACTTGGAGAGTGTTTCTTGAACGAAGTGGACACCACTGAAAAGATCCTGGTAACCACGGGCCGCATTACTTCGGAGATTCTCATCAAGGCGGCTAAGATGCAAATCCCCATGCTGATTTCCCGCTCCGCCGCCACCAGCCTGTCGCTGGATTTGGCTAACAGTCTCAACATGACTGTCATCGGCTACGTGCGCGGCGGCAGTATTCTGGCGTACTCTGGAGCCGAAAACTTGATCTGCTGACTTATGATCTATCTGGACAACGCAGCCACATCTTTTCCCAAACCGAAACAAGTGATCGATGCTGTTGCCCATTACTTGAACGAAATCGGGGGCAATCCCGGTCGGGCAGCACATGCTCCAGCTCGAGAGGCAGGCAGGGTAATTGACCGTACCCGGCGCTCCCTCGCCAAGTTGCTCGGCAACGTGGAGCCGTCCCGCATACTGTGCACCCCGAGCACCACGGTCGCTTTAAACCTGGCCTTCAAAGGATTACTGCACGCCGGTGATCACGTGGTCACCACCAGCATGGAACACAACTCGATCATGCGGCCGCTCCGCGGTTTGCAAAAGCTGGGTATCTCACACAGCCTGATCCCCTGCAGCCCCAGAGGCGAACTGGATCCCGCTGACATCCCACCACTAATCCGCCCCCAGACCCGCCTCATTGCTCTGATCCATGGTTCTAATGTTACCGGCAACTTGATGCCGCTGAGCGAGGTGGGAAAGATTGCTCGTGAGCACGGTATTCTTCTGCTGGTTGATGCTGCCCAAACCATGGGAAGGATCCCAATAGATCCACAGGAGTCCAATATAGATCTCCTGGCGGGCCCGGGGCACAAGGGTCTATTGGGACCAATGGGTACGGGTTTTCTTTATGTCAGACCTGATCTGGAACTGGAACCACTGTGGGAGGGTGGCACCGGAACTTACTCTGAATCGATGGAGCAGCCTGAAACCTGGCCGGAGCGCTTCGAAAGCGGCACCCTCAACGCCCCGGGTCTTGCTGGTCTTGCCGCGGGCATAGCCGAAGTCCAAAAGCTAGGCCTAGAAGCCATAGCTGCCCATGAGCAAAGTCTCATAGAAAGCCTTGCGGCTGGACTGAGCCAGATTCCCGGAATCATCCTCTACGGCTCTCCTGACAAAAGTTCGTGTACCGGTACCCTTTCTTTTAATGTACAAGAATTGGACTGTTCTGAAGTTGCGCATATTTTGGACACAGCGTATGCAATTGCCGTTCGCTCGGGACTCCACTGCGCCCCCGCAGCACACCGCACCATCAACACCTTCCCTCACGGCACGGTTCGCGCCAGTGTCGGCCCTTACAACACCCAAGAAGATATCCACACCCTTGTCCACGCGGTCTCTGAAATAGTAGGCTTTCGCCGTAGATGAAATTATCTAGTGGTCAGTATTTAGTAGGGTGGAACCTCAGAATAAGAAAGCCCATCGAGGCCTAGGTCAAGCAACTGGACCTTAACTGGCTCTCCTTCATCCAACCGGTCTCTTCCTGGAGGGACCTGTAGCAGACAGTTGGCTGCCAACATCTCGGTGAGTATCCCCTTCCTCTCTGAGCGCAGAGATTCTACCTCTAGGCCGGCAGGCCCGAAAATCAAACGACCGAAGAGAAACGACAGAAGCTTTCCCCTGACCTTCACTGCACCACTTAAGACAGCGGTAGCTTCTGGCGGAAAAACCTGGGAAAGACCGAGCATTTGGAGCAACACCGGACGAACCAGTTGCTCGAAAGCAATGTAGGTGGCGGCTGGTCTCCCAGGTAGACCAAACAACAAAGTTCCACCAAGTTTGGCGAACAGTGCTTGTTTTCCTGGAGACATGGCCACCCCGTGAAAAAGCACATCACCCCCCAATGTGCTAATCGCAGCAGACACCAAGTCTTTCTCCCCTTTGCCTGTGCCACCGGTGGTAACTATCACATCAGCCCTGCTCCCTTTTTCGATAAAACGGGCTAACCCTTCCACCTTATCTCCTGCAATCCCCAGGGCGCTCGCTCTGCCGCCGTAGTGGTTCACAAGGTGCGACACCGTGTGCAGATTACTGGCAAAAACCCCTTTCTGATCCAAGGACTTGCCCACTTCCACCAGCTCGCTGCCGGTTGCCAAAACCGCAACCACAGGCTGCCTTCGCACCTTTACCGTGCTGTATCCCTGGGTTGCCAGTATCGTCAGTTCCCTGGCTCCCAGGACCGTGGAGCCGGAGAGAAGGTGCTGATCCATCTGAAGCTCGGCCCCAGCAGGAATCAGATAGTCTCCCGACACCACAACCGCCTTTACCACTACTCCCTCGGCAACAATCTCGGTCATCTCTTGGGGTACCACCGCGTCAGCTCCGGCGGGTAAGATGGCTCCCGTCATGACCCGTATCGCCTCTTTTCGCTTTAACTGTTGATCGATCTGCTGGCCGGGCCCAACTGTTCCTACCACGGCTAGAAAAACTTCCTTCTCTGAAGAAGCAGCGTTCACGTCCTCACTGTGAACCGCATAGCCGTCCATGGCTGCCTGGGTTGAAGGAGGCTCATCCCGTAAGGCCCGAACCTCTTCCGCCAGCACCCTACCGCTGGCATTTTCGAGCTGCACTTTCTCCGTGTCCAGAGGTACTGCCGCCGCCAAAGCAAGACCTTGTGCCTCTTCCAACGATACTAGCTTGTTCACGTTTACCACCATTTCACATCTTTTTCAGTAGGTACGCGGAGTGGTGCGACGCGGAGACAGGGGGACTCGGAGACTCTTCGTTTTTCCAACGGCCAGCATGCAACCAGCAGATAATACGAACCACTACTGCGAATTATTTGGAAATAGTCTCTTGGTGCCTAGTTCCTCGTGCTTAGTGC
>CAMYLW010000242.1 GCA_947259475.1 Thermodesulfobacteriota bacterium | reverse complement strand
TTTCTGCTTTTCCCTTCTGCGATAAGCTTGAGCACCTCTCTTTCGCGGGGTGAGAGCTTGGCCCGATCTTCGTCTTCATCGCTCTCGCCGCAGCTATTGATATGTTCAGCTGATATAGACGGGCTTAGGAAGCGCTCGCCCTTGCAGACAGCTTGCAGAGCTCCAAAAAGACACTGGGCGTCCATATCTTTCACGAGATACCCAGAGCCACCAGCTTCAAAAAATTGGGCAACAAACCCCTCGTCTTTGTGCATGGTCAGAGCCACCACTTTTGTATCTGGCAACTCCTCGAGAATCCGGCGCGTCGCCTCAATGCCACTCATATCAGGCATGGAAAGATCCATGAGGATAATATCGGGTCGGCACTCCTTAGCTTGGTCAATGGCTGAGAGGCAGCTATCGGTACTGCCAATGACACAGAACTCTGGTCTCGCTTCGAGAAGCAGTTTCAGAGATTCTGCAAAAATGGTGTGGTCGTCAACGAGAAAAACGTTATGTTTTCGCATTGCTCTGATGTGGGCTAGTTTACACCATCACTCTAGAAAGAATATAATTCACCTTTGTTAGTAGCAAATTTCAAGGCCTCAGGTCAACAAGAATCACATTGACACTTCTCGGTCATCTTGATATATAATGGGAGTTTACAGCGGCTGGGGCTGTAGCTCAGTTGGGAGAGCGCTTGAATGGCATTCAAGAGGTCGTCGGTTCGATCCCGATCAGCTCCACCAAAATTGAGGATAAGAGGCGGTCTGTCATGATCGCCTCTTTTTTTTCTAAAAAGCAACAGTTAGATGTTGGGTATCAATCATTTTGCTTGTCAAACAGGTAACTCTCAAGAACTCTCTCCAACCGCAACTCCTTTCTGGTGTCCAGCGCACAGCCATAACCTCATTGACCATGGGATCTCTCGGTGGAAAACCAGCCTGATTGGACTCTTTAACAAACCATCTTCAGCCAAGCCCGGATATTTCCCAGTTTAGGCATGAATTTTGAAGGTCAGGGTCAACAATCGCAGCTGCCGGACACTACTTCTCTTACCACCTGCCAATCCGTCAGGCAAGAGGCGTGCTTTTTACAAAACTGCCAACGACCATCCTACCGGTGGGGTGATTTGAATCTGAAAGGTTTTCGAGATTAGACCAATCTTAAGTCAAGGAGAAAATATGGGCACACTTTCCATGTTAAAGAATAGATCTCTCACGGTGCTCATCGTTGAGGATGATGACGAACTGAGAGAAATCCTGCACGCCGAGTTTGAACTTGAGGGACTGACTGTTCTCACAGCCACCGATGGCAGTGAAGCTGTGACCACTGTGCGCAGACTCAAACCTGACTTAATATTGATGGATATCATGATGCCAGTGATGAACGGCATCGAGGCGACAGAGATTATAAAAAGTGATGAAGAGACGAAGCATATTCCCATAGTAATGCTTACGGCGGCAGGAAATAAAGAGGACATTGTCAAAGGACTTGAAGCTGGAGCGATTGATTATATCACCAAGCCTTTTTTTATGCCCGAGCTCAAGGCGCGCTTAAAAGCAATTCTCCAACACAAGATAATGTATGATGAATTAAAGAGGATTCAGGATACTCTGATAAAAAATGAACGGCTCCGGACTATGAGTGCGTTTACAGAAGCCGTACAGGGCTCCGTCAATGGGCCACTCACTTTGATTTTTGGCAGGATACATCTTCTGCGGCGTAAAGAGGGAGAGATATCTAAAGACGACTTGCGAACATTGGAAAATGCTGCCAACAAAATAAAAGACATTATTAACCATCTGGGAATTATGGAGTGCCTTTATCCAACACCTTTGCTGGGTGAAAGTGATCTCGTTGACCTACCGTTTCTAAACTAGAGACGTAATCGAGTGGTGGGGCACTGCAAAATATCAAATTCCAAGCACCAAATTACAATGAAATCCCAAATTCCAATATTCAATGACCAAAACAGGTTTGGAATTTTGAATTTTGGTCATTGTTATTTGTTTGATATTTGAGATTTGTAATTTGGAATTTCTATTCCTGCAATGCTTGATTACTCCAATAACCCCTTCCGCCATATACCTCGCTGCCTGATCCAGGCTGCCACAGCAAAAATAAAAAAGACCACCTCATGATGGCCTTTCCCTTGTTCCAATAACATCTCAGATTACCTGCGGGCTTCTACATGCGAATAATCCGACTCACTCGGGAATTGACGCATTGGTATATTTCTTCGTCCGTGCCATAAATATCAATAATTGTTCTATGGTTAATCAGTTTTTCTATGATGAAAGCGGTGATATAGAGGCTGATGAAATTGGGACGTCGCACTACCGTCCTGAGCGGAGCGATCTGGTACTGGACGTCAAAATCCTCAGCTGCTACTAGTGTTTTGATACAGCCTGCCAACTGGCGCTCTAGTTCTTTCTTGTTCTTAGTTTCTATGAGATTTTCTTCAAGCAACTTCATGGCAATGCGATTCGCCAGATCCTCTCCTACCTCATAGAGCTGATTAATGGCCGAAGTTCGTGCCGCTTCCTTGGCAGAATCCAAGCGCGAAATAACATTGCTTTCTCTTACATTGGGTCGGTAGTCTCTTGCCATCTCTTCACACCTCGAGCAGGGTATAAACCCTCGCCTTCTCCAGACGGTTGCAATTAATCAAATTTTCTCGCAGACAAAATAGTCTGCTGCTTCAGGTACTCCACTCTTCCAAAAAGCTTCTCAAAGTTTTCTCTTCCTCTCCATCCATAGGCAAAAAATGTACACCTATAATATAACCTTCACCATTTTCTTTCGGTCTCGACCAGAGTACTTCTCCTCGCAGGAGGAGAATCCCGTGACGCGATGAATTCAACTTCGTTTTGAATACACTACCAAGCTTGAGCTCACTCAGCGAGTGCAACCGCATGCCCCCCATGCTGAGATTTAGAATCTGAATGCCCTTTGCCTGAGATGTTTCATCAGTAGATTGCACATCCACCTGGATATCGCTTCTTGGATACTCACGCCTCTCAGGTAATTGCACCTTTACACTCGCCCCTTTGATAACAGAATAAAGGTAGTCCACCAGACTGGTCAACCGAATCTTATCTTCAGTTGACCCCTCTTGTTCAAAGTGAGTTTCAAGATTGTGCTGGAGGTCGGAGATCTCAAGGAGCAAAGTATCTAACTGACTCTTACGCTCCCTGTTCATTCCCGAGGTGTTAATGGTATTGATCAGGGGTCGGAGGGTAAATTTGATCTTCTGTTCTAGAAGGTCAAGATTTTCTTTGGCGGTGCCTCCCATGCGGTTAGCCTATATGGGGAGTTAAGGCTTGGCTATCTTTCCCTCGTAACAATAACCTTTTATCAAGTCGTTTTTGTTTAGCACGATTTTGAGCCAATCGCAAGTGAAGATCAACCAAGAGTTTCCCCGTTTTTTGCTCTTGGAAGAGGCTACAAAACCGGATCCGGTCTCCCCGGTCAGCGTCAGCCTTCAACTATCTGCTATCAAGTCTTTGAGAATATGAACAGCAGAACCGCAGAACAAGGAACCGCAGAATATCGAAGTGAAAAACATTGCTTTATCCTTTTTAAAAACTTCTGCTGTTCGAAATTCCTTGTTCGATATTCGATATTGAAGTTCCCTGTCCCGCCTTAATCCGAAATCGGGAACCCGCCCGAAGGGTGGGAGTCCGTAGGACAAATCTGAAATCTGAAATCTGAAATCCCCCTTTACTATAATTTTTCTTGACGAAGTTGTAGGCTGTATTATAGTTAACGTCATTCGCCATTTACTCTATCAACAGCGACTTCGCCCGGTTGTAGTTGTGGTTGAGATCTGCGTTATAGGGTTCTACAGCGTCGGATGTACGGTAACGCTTTCGGTTAGGTATTGACGCGGCCCCAGAGATAGAAAGGAGTTTCCCCATGGTCTTTGATCTCGAAGAAGGGCTCTATATATTTGAGATAACACTTGGCTACCAGGTGGGCGAGACTGAGTATATGACTGT
>CAMYLW010000241.1:4036-5818 GCA_947259475.1 Thermodesulfobacteriota bacterium | reverse complement strand
TCTCAGATTCGTGTCAGGTTACCAAGGAATGGGTAAACCACCAAGGAAAAACATGCCTGCACGGCACTACTGGTGCGAAACTGTGGATTACATCCCTTAATTCACACTTGCCTAGAATTTAATCTGGCACAAGATCTAGTAAAATGGTCAATTCGACGTTTGCTGCTACAAGAATCAAGAACCATGGCGCGTGGTCGGGCCAAGCTAAATGGTTGACAGGACAAGAAAAGTTGTCGAAAATAGGTCCAATTTGGGGCCAATAATGCTCTTTTTAGGGGCAAAATACTAATTGCCAAAATTCAGCCGACCGACAACCTCATAGGGAGCATCCTCGTTAAGTTGAAGTAGCACACCCTCACCTGAAGAGACGGCCTCATTGGAGACGGCTGAGATCGTGACAAAATGTGTCACCAGAATTATGATTATCCCGTCAGAAGGTTGTTGCGCCATAAATGCTCTAAGCGCTTTCAGGTTGGGTTCGCGATTCTGAGTCATCTCATAAAATGAATTTAATGCCGGCAGTTCCTTCACCGACCCCATCTCGAGCAGTTTTGCTGTTTCAAGGCAACGGCACCACTGGCTTGAGTAGACCCTGGCTGAAGCAATACCATTTGAGCGCAGCCAATCGCCGATTGCCTTTGCCTGCTTGCGGCCACGATCATCAAGGTTGCGCTGAGTGGCGCAATCTCCTATTCGAAAATTCTCTGGATCTCCGGTGCCGGGCGCGAGCGCGTGACGTATCATGAGAATGTGACCGCCGGCCTTCATTTTCTCAATCATTTCAGCGTGGCATGGATCAACGCCTGCTGTTGCGAGGGTAATCAGCCCCGAAAAACAAACCAATAAATAACCCCAAAGACGCATATTGATCCTCTTACTAGACCATCCGTCGCGAACTTTCTCCAATGAGGCAAAGGGTGACGTTCCCCAGCATAATGAAACGCCGCTGGTTAATCACTTACAGAGTAATAGCATTTGTCAAGTTCCCAATCTTCCCGATCAGGATTCTCGGTGCACACTACTTCACCGAGATTATTGCTCAGGCGGTCGATTCTTTCGATGATCTCTTCAACCAATAGCACTGGTCTTGCTGATTCTCCGTAGGATTCTAAAAGATCATAGTGAAGCTTTCCGAAAAACTCTCTTGCATTAAAAATTTGCTGACCAGTGAGTTGGTGTTGATCGAAACTAAAACCAGGAAATACTTTCAGCATGATTGGTCCTTTGTCTAGAAGAAGAAAGAGCAGTCCGTTGCAGCTAAAGAGTATGATGGTACCAAAGGTTAGCATATTATAAAAGTTATAAAACACATGGCTTCGCCTTTATAGCTCTGATTTTGCAGCGATATCTATTTAGACTGTGCTAGATATTGGGTACCTACTAACTATCTCACTAGTTTGCCTATCTGCTATAGATGTTGAGAGTTTGACAGGCCTGAAATCTTAACATCTTGTTATCTTATCTTTACCCAATCGATTAAACCCCCCTAATCAAATACTGGCAAGCGAGTTTGAGTCCTCGACTGAAAGATTATGCTGCAACATATCGTACTGGGCTATTTAGATTTGATACTGTGAACCAGGTGATGTGATCTTCAGAAGCATCGACCTATCTGCATAGAGATTTAGCGCGATTCTGAGACACAGCTACGCCGTGAAGCGCCAAACCATGAAAGGATCGAAAGGGGTTGGTGCGCTCGGTTTTCCATGACTAGTCACGCTCCCGGCTGGCACGACGCGGATAAGCCCAAGCCATGGTCTACTATCTTCGGTCTTGAGACAA
>CAMYLW010000241.1:0-3989 GCA_947259475.1 Thermodesulfobacteriota bacterium | reverse complement strand
ACACCACATGTTGCCGTTCACGGCACTTGACTCACAAGGCTCTTTCGTTCCATGCTCCCCGCCATCGAAAGGGAGTTCTTTTCAGTCTTATCGGTTAGATCTCAAGACAAGCGGGATGTCCGCGTTCCAGCTCTTCGCAAGGCCACTCGATCACTTCCAGGGGGTTCAGCAGGGTGATTATGTCGCCTTTCCTGATGGTATTCCAAACGAATCCCTCATAAGATAAGGATGGAGATGCGAGACCGAGTGAGAAGTGTAGATGCGGAATAATCTTGGCTTTTGAGCTGCTCGTGTCGGCAATGGTCCCGAGAAAATCCCCTTCCTGCACCAGCGTATCAATTTCAAGATCGGCCCGCGGTGTTATGTGCGCATACAGCGATATGAACCTTGCGTTTTCGCCACTGAGGTTTTCATGGTGGATAACGACCGCCTTGCCGAGGTAATCTTTAAAGATCGCCTTTACTATGCCCTTGTGCATCGCCGGGATCCGGGTCATTTCATCAAGACGCAGAGTCCGTTGGCGGCGATCCCTGTACAGGCATAAATCGATGCCTTCATGAGGATAATCCCTTTGACCACGATCTCCCCACCATTTGTCCGGCGAATTGAACAGCATACCCGGACAGAAGACCCACGTTTCGAATCCGTTTTGAGCCAAAGCGTTTTCTTCGAAAAGCATTTGCGTGAAACGGGCTTTTTTTAAAGACACGACCCTTGTCGGGTTTGAAGGTGATGTACTCTGCGAATGCATACCGATCTCCATCTTGTCTTCCGGTTCAATCCATCGCCTGCAATTGCGGGCTCTTGGTACCGCGCAATGCGGCCTGAATTCTGATGAATTCACCAACGTTGTCCATGGTTAGCAGGCCAACCAAGCTTCCGTCGTGAAAAACAGGCAGCGTATGGCACTTGCAGTCCCTCAGTTGAACGAACGCGGTCTCCAGCATATCAAAAGAATCCACCGTGGCGAATTCTCGCTGCATTACCTCGGATACGCCTATATCTTGGCCTTTCTGGTTCAAAGCGGCCAGTAAGTCATTCTGCGTCAAAATGCCCACAACACGACCGTCTTGAACGACGGGAAAATCCTTCTGAGATCCGGCTAAGGTGAGCTCCACTGCATGGGCAACCGTGTGGTGGGGCGAGAGGGTTCGAAAATCAGTAAGCATCGATCGTTTCACCGGAATTCCACCAATTGATGACCTCATCTGCACCATGCTTGCTTCCTGAGCCGCGCCAATCCACACGAAAAGAGCAATGAATAGCAAGAAGGGGTTACTAAACAGGCCAATGAATCCGAAAACAAAGGCCATCCCCTGGCCAACATTGGCAGCTATTTGTGTAGCCCTGGTGTAGTCGGTTCGCATAGCGAGCAAGGCTCGAAGCACTCGTCCTCCATCCATTGGGAAAGCGGGTAGCATGTTGAAAATTGCGAGAAAAACATTTACTACCATGATCCGCTCAATAAACGAACCGGTTGTAACTGTTAGCTGCTTTAGGGGTTCCAAGCTTGCCGTAAAAAGGAGCCAAACAAATAAAGCTGCTGCAATCACCACATTTACAGCAGGTCCGGCGAGGGCAACCCAGAGCTCATGCATAGGGTTATCGGGCATTCGCTCCAGGCGCGCCACACCACCGATGGGAAGTAAGGTGATGTCACGGGTTTTTATCCCGTATTTTTTTGCCGTAAGTGCATGGCCAAACTCATGGAGCAGAACACAAGCGAAAAGGACTAGTATGAAGCCGACTCCAGCAATAACAGCTTCAAGACTCCTTCCCCGCGTCCAGTGAACCATTCCCAGCCATCCCACCAAAAGAAAGAATGTCAGGTGTATGTGGATTGGTATTCCAGCATAACTTCCCAATTTTAGTGACCATTTCATAGTGCATGCAACCTCCCTGTGAAAGAACGATTTTCTAACTATTTTTTCGAAAAAATACTGAACTTTGCTTCTGCCAATAAGGTAAGTTTTCTTTGGTTTTTGTAAAGAGTGCTGTGGTAGTTACTCAACTTGCAGGGTGGTCCAACTATAGAGTGTGCTCGTGAATAAATTACAGTGGGAGGAGTGGCAATATTTCGAAGAGGTTATACCGAAGTGATAAAAAACCTATGCGCACCAACGATAGCGCGCCAACCTTAGACCTGCTCTGTACAATACTGAGTTCTTATTTAGAGAATACTTAACCTAGTAGAACCATCACTGGACCCAGGTTTTTCTTTGTCTGCTATTTATGTTGAGTCAGGGCTAAGCATAAATAATTTATATCTCCTTTTCTTATCTTTAATTTTCCGAAAGTTCACATCTTGGCAAGTGATGTTGACTTTCTCATCATAGAGATCTACCCCAGCATTTTAAGTTATAGTGCTCTCCCTGATCCATCCACAATATTGTACTGACCTAGATGACCCGTGGGCCCTGATGCGAGGATGTAATCTACGCTCTGACTCTGTTTTCCTGGAAAGCGGATTACTCACCACTATATACACTCAGAAGACATAAAATATCCTTTCGAGTGTCTTGTAGTACTACCGACTGAAATCAATCTGATGTGAGGCATTTTTGACTTGTCACTCTTGCCAGCTTTTTGTAGCCTGTAATTAGCTCATCTCTCGATCCTCAGCATGCATTTCATCTAGAGTCTGCTACTGCTCTGCTAGATCTGAAATTCATCCACCCACATCCTGATGGGCAATTGCTCTAAACAGCCAAGCATGGTCGCGTTTCGTCTTACAAGGAACATAGAATGAAAAATGAAGATAAACCAAGAGAGCAGGTCACAAATGAGAAAGAGGAACTGCGCCATGAGTTTACTAGATCGGAAGTATCAGAAATGGAACACATATCGTTTGAAGAGGCCTTGAGGAGAAGCGAAGAGCGTTACCGTAATGTTTATGATACTGCGCCTCTTGCTTTTGTTATTTGGGATCGTGATTGCCGCATTACTGGTTGGAACAAGTCTGCAGAGAGGATGTTTGGATGGTCCCGAGAGGAGGTCATAGGAAGTAACTTCTTCGAGTTCCTCATCCCTGAGCGAGCCCGAACACACGTCGAGGAGATAGTTGCCAGTTTGCTTCAAGGGAAGCTTCCAAGCCACAGTATTAATGAGAATCTGACAAAAGGTGGGGAGATCATCCTGTGTGAGTGGAATAACTCAATTCTCTACGACAGTGAAGGCCGCTTTGACGGCGCAATATCCCTCGCACTCGATGTTACTGGTCACAGGCGGTCGGAGGAGGCTTTGTGGAAAGTCAACCGAGCTCTAAAGATGCTAAGTGAATGCAACCATGCACTGGTGCGTGCTGCAAACGAAGAGGACTTGCTTCACGATATATGCCAGATCATCGTGGACAAGGGGGGATATCGATTAGCGTGGGTTGGAATTGCCATCACGGATGAAAAAAAGACGGTTTTACCAGTGGCTCAGGCCGGATATGAGGAAGGTTATCTTGAGAGTCTGAACATTACATGGGACGATACTGAAAAGGGACGAGGGCCAACGGGTACGGCAATAAGGACTAGGAAGCCCAGCATTGCCAAAGACATCCTGAACGATCCTAATTTTGCCCCTTGGAGAGCTGAAGCGACCAAACGTGGCTACGCGTCATCAATCGCACTACCCTTGATTACCAACGGTCGTGCCTTGGGAACGTTGAATATATACGCAGAGGAGACAGATGCCTTCAACGAGGAGGAAGTTGAGCTGCTGGCACAATTAGCCGATGATCTCTCCTTTGGAATGATTTCGCTAAGGACTCGTGAAGAGCGAAAAAGAGCAGTGGAGGCCTTGCAAAAGACCCAGGACGAGTTGGAAAGGAGGGTGGAAGAGCGCACAGCTGAATTGGTGAAAGCAAATGAACAACTCAAAAGCGAAATAGAAAATCGCAAGCGCCTGGAGAAGGCTTTGGTGCAGAGGGAAAAGCTTGAAACGCTGGGTGCCATAGCTGCCGAGGTAGCCCACGAGATCAGGAACCCGCTTGTCTCCATAGG
>CAMYLW010000240.1 GCA_947259475.1 Thermodesulfobacteriota bacterium | reverse complement strand
AAGCCACAGAGTCTGGTATTTTGAGCAAATATCTTTGAAAGGTTGCTATTTGGTGGTATTTTTGGGACTTCTGCTCCCCGTTCCCCGTTTTGATGGGGATTAGCCCGGATTATTCATGAATCGGCTGCTCCGACCGTGGATATGACCGTCCTTCCGGGCGTCCTCGGGCCTTGAACCCTGCGACGTACTGTTCAAGTACGCCTCGGATTCAAGCCCCTGCGGTTGCCAGGTGGAACGGCCATCTTCACGGTCTCACGACACAGATTCATGAATAATCCGGGCTAGAAACCTGGTCCTTAGGGCTAGGTCATGACGCAAAGCGCTAAGCGCAGAGCGCAAAGCGAAAAACTTTCAATGTCACGACTCCTTGAATTTGTACGCTATGCTCTATGCGCTATGCTCTATGCGATCTGACCTCGTCATTCCTTTTCCATATATTTAAAGGATAGATGTAACCTTGTTCTGTAGGCGACAACTTTGCCTTCCTCAATTTTCAGGTCCAGCTCTTTCACTTCGGCGATTCTTAAGTCCCTTAGGGTCTTGCTCGCAGTCTCCACAGCATTTTTGGCTGCATCTTCCCAAGAAACAGCACTTGACCCCACCAATTCAATTATTTTGTAGGTTCCTACGGACATAGTCTCGCTCCTTTCCACCTGCAGCTCAGGTGCGTTTATTCGGTTGAATGTTCGTGTAAATCTGAAATCTACACTCTAAAATCTAAAATCGCCGGGCTCAATCAAAGCTCATATTCTGCTTCCAGCTCAAGAATAAACTCGCCCCGTCTATTACCTGGCGTGATTTTGAAAGTACCCCCTCCCTTTATGTTCGCCAGGATGCCTATGCCGTTGTAGGTTTTCCAGGTGCCCGCGCTAATTTTTGTTGTGGAGTCGCGGTGGCCTTCAAAGCGGCTCTGTACTGCACCATGCTTGAAAGTGGCCTGGACATAACCCTGCATGGGACCAGAGCCCTTAATGCGGTCGTGGAATGTGACACTTCGGCGGGAGACAAACTCGCCGGCCACACCCTCGGTGAGTTCTATGGGCTCACCCTCCATTTCAGTCAGCGTCAGAGTGTGGCCAGGCTTGTCGTGGACCTGGAGCGATGCTACTTTGGTAACCCTAAGGAGATACTTGTCCTTGCGTTTCTTCCGTTCCATGGTCTTCTCCTTCCACCGAATCTCTGATTAGCTTCTTTATTCAACATCGCAAACCTGGTCCTGAGGTGAAGGTCAGCGTTCAATGGCTTTACCGTTCCAAGATACAAGGCATAAGGAGCAGATAAATTTTCTTTTCTTGTTTTTGCCTTGTGCTCTGTGCCTTACGCCTTGTGCCGTTCTCTTTAGTTCACCAGCATAATGGTACAACCGCGAGCGCTCCGGAGAATCTTCGAGGCGCGGCTTCCTGGATCGATCTGGCTGTCGCCAGAGCCGCGTCTACCGAGGGCCACTATGTTGTAGCCACCCCGGCTCACTTCGGCGAGGATGTCCCGGGCAGGGCCACTCCGTCGAGTTTGCATCTTTGTGCTGATCCGCTCCTCGGCAACGCCCGATTTGGTAAGAACTCCCCGCGCCTTGGCAAAGATACCACCCATCATTTCTTCATAGCGCCACTGCCATTTTTTCACTACCCCCTCCCGTTCCCCGCGCTCTTCCTTATCCAAAATGTGGCCGTCGTCCCAATAAGCCGGCGGTTTGGCTGGCATTACATTAAGAAAGGTAATCCGAACATCGGGGAGCGGTCCAAGGGTCTCGGCCAAGTGGGTAGCGATACGGTCAGCGTAGTCAGATTCATCTACTGCTGCGAGAACGTGGGGCGGCTTGAGTGGGAGGTTGCCGATTGCCCATACAGGCTGCACGTCCGCATATTGATAAATATTGGCAGTAGTAGTATCCGGAAGCAAGCGCTTAACCCCGGACTGCTGCTTACGGGCCAAGACGATGGCTATGATTTCTTCACTCTTGCCGGCATTCAAAATATCCTGGGCAGCATTCACGCTTTGCAGTCTTGTCTCGGTGCTGATGCGTGAGCGTTTGTACCCTATCTGGAGCAATGAACTGACACCCTTGTCAAGGATCTGTTGGGCCCGCCTCTTCTGAACCTCTTGCCAATCGGTGGCCTCGCTTGAGGTTGGAGGAGGGGCAGGGAGGTGACTTTCGGTCACAGCGAGAAATAGATGGAAATGGGCATCGGTTTTTAGGAAAAGACCAGCCAGGTTTTCCAGGGCTTCAAAGGTGTACTGCGAATCGTCAATGCCTAGGAGGAATCTTTTGACCATAGCAAAACCTCCTTACTGATAATATCCTCATTTCTTCACCTTACAGCAAAGCACATGGCAACAAGATGAGGCCCTGCTCACTTCACGCGGCCTCATATTCGCCCTCTAATTCGAGGATGTACTCGTTCCAGCGTTCTGCCGCAGTAACTCTGAATGTTCCTTCGCCTTTAATGCCGGCCAGTTTCCCTGTGGAGTGATAGGTTTTCCATGTGCCGGCGCTGACATTTGTCTTGCCGTCACGCTGCCCTTCAAAGCGACTGTAGGCTGATCCTTCCTGGAAGTAGGCCATAACATACCCTTCCATAGGACCTGAACCCTTCGTCCGGTCGTGGAAGGTAACACTGCGGCGGGTGACAAACTCGCCGGCCAAACCCGGTTCGTATTCAATGGGTTCCCCCTCCATCTCAGTGAGCGTCAGGGTGTGACCAGGCGTGTCATGAACCTGAAGCTCTTCTACTTTGGTTACTCGAAGTAGATATTTGTCCTTTCTCTTCATAATTTTCTCCTTTCATCACTTTATCCTCTGGTGAGCCCAGCGGATTGCTTCCATGCTCTCCGGGGAAAATTGACAGGTGATCCGGTTCAGATGACAATCTGACGTCGAAAATGGACTGCAGGCAAGAGATGAAAAGTCAGAAGAGCAGAAGCTATGTCTGGGCCAAACTTCAAACCAGGCAGAGCATGAGATGACAGATTCAGGACAAGTTCAATTGAAAGGCTTGCGAAGATCGCTGTAGTGAAAAGTACTATCGAGAAAACTTTACGAGCTAACGTCCACAGTTGGTCGGATCCAGATCTCACCATCAGCTTGCATTTTTGGACTCCCAATGGAACAGAGAATGTTTCACTGGGAGATTGGAGGGCACAATTTAAGGTTCATTAGACCCCCAAGATATTACTGTGTCTGGAAAAGTCAGAAGAGAATACATACTATGATCATGCTACGCCCAACGGCAAGCTTCTGTCAAAGAGAAAAATGGTTACAATTCGATTTCTTTGCCTCTGTGTGTGCATATCTTACTTCTATATGTGGGGGTAGATATCCAGGCTAGATGTCTTGCGAGGTGTTTCATTCCCGAAGAATTTCGATATGAAGGGCATATATTATATCATTGTCACTACAATAAATTATTCATTCATTGCAGCTATTTAAAGTTGGAAAACTGTTTTTCCAGTATGATTTTCAGTATGGTACGGTCTGTTTCGATCATGCCCTGGGTGCTTAAGATGCCAATTCGACAATGAAACCGTCTCGCTGGTGAAAGTCGGCCTGCTGGCCGCGATGGGTCAAGGCCCAGTAGGTCATCTCACCGTCTCTGAATTTGATGACAGCGCTGAGGGCCACCTCCAGGGGTTGATCTGGTTGGACGATCTTAGCCAAATCCAATTCCAGGTCAAGCAGCAAACCGTCCGATTGGCTCTGAACCCGAAACGGGAGTGAGGGAAAAGCCTTTTCCTCTTGCATCCCCTGCCGATACGCTGCGAAGTGATAGACATTCCAGTGGCCGGCCGGCGAGAGGTTGAATTCCCAATAGTGAGGAGAATGTTTGACAGCGAGGAAGAGTTCGAAACACGTTTCTTGCCAAAGCCCGCTCATGCGAGCTGGATTGTTTGCCTGAGCGGGAATAACTAGCTTGGTCAGAGGGCCGAGGAGTACATAGTTGATGGCAAGTGTATGGGAGCGGAGGGCTATGTTGCCTGTGATCTTTAAAGAGAGTAGCGGGCTGAGTGG
>CAMYLW010000239.1 GCA_947259475.1 Thermodesulfobacteriota bacterium | reverse complement strand
AAAACTTCTGCTGTTCGAAATTCCTTGTTCGATATTGTCCTTCGGACTCCCCACCCTGCGGGCGGGTCCCCAGTTTCGATATTCAAAATATAAAAGAGGTGGAATTCCACTTCAAGCAGCTTTGCAAGTTCGACAGTTTTTAACCTCAGGCGGAGCCAACTCTGTCTGACCTGGTCCTAAGGACCGTGTTTTACGTGTTGACTAAAGCATACATAAAGCCCACTTGACCCCTCCCTACCCTTCCGGTCACCTCCGATTCTGACTGAACCAGATTAAATCAGTATGAATATGATCTTTCGGCGTCTTTGGCACGCTTCTTGTTATTGATAGTAAGCGAATCGGGCGCGGATGGCTGGAATCTTATCATGCACAGACTCCTTAGCTGACGTACAAATCCTTACACTACGAGGCTAAGCGAGCCTATCCCAGATCGGGAACTCAGGATTCCGCCCTCCATTAAGTATACAAAATACTACTTTTGATTACCGAAAAACGGTCTAGGTATTAAAAAATTTACTGGTTGAGATGTTCTTTAGTGAACACCATGACTGTCATGGACCCTCCCAGTAGCAAGGGTTCTTACCTCGAGCAAGGGATGGAGCGCACATGCTAAACATCTACAGGGTCATCTCGTTGAGTCTACTAATGTCACTGTTTTTCGCGGCGCCTCTACTCTGTGTCCACCCTGTTTCTATCCAGCAGAAAAAAGCACACTCACTGGCTACAAAGCCTCAGCAGGCCAAAAGGGTGAAAGTCGCTTGGCAGAGAACCTCTCACACCAGAGACGTCGCGCCTGCTGACAGGGTGGCAAACTCTCTGCGCCAAGCTGAGTTCGTTCATGGGCAAGCTGAAGAATGGAATGAAGATGAACGGGAGGATTGGCATGGTGTTGGTGTAACTGCTGGAACCGGCGGTGTGAGCACAACATCTCGTTCGTCTTATTATTGATTGTCAAGAAACAATCGAAGGAGGTGACATGAGTCACCGAGGGATAACCAAGAGCACGAGGGGATTTATCATGAGAACAGTTTTGAGAAGGGGCTATTTTTGCAGGAATCTGGGGTTTACCACTATTGAACTTATTGTCACTGTGGGATTAATAGCGGCATTAGCCGCTGCTTCCGTTCCCATATTCCGCAACTTCAGCCCTTCATACAATTCAAAACACGCGGCTCGCAACATTGTCTCGCAAATGCAACTTGCCCGGGTCCGCGCCATCAGAAACGGGGTCACCGCGGTGGCGGTTTTTTACCCGAAGACTTTCATGCCAGCTGACCAGTCAAACTCCTTCTTGATCTATGAGGATAACAATAACGACTGGATTCAAGACCCCGGAGAAACCGTCATTTTTTCGAGAACTAAAATGCCGGCGAAAGTGAGCCTCGCTTCTGCCACTTTTACCTCAAATGGCTCAGGCGAACCCACGCAAACATTCAGCTGCGGTTTCGATAGCCAAGGGGTCGCTGCCAGAAACGGCGCCGTTTATGTGATTGGAGACCTCAAGTTGCAGAACGACAACAATCAGGAGCGAACCATAACGTTTCATGCATCTGGCAAGACCAAAATTTCACTACCCTAGGGAGACCAGTCATGAATTCAGAGAAGCAGATGACAACTGATAATCACCAGATGAAGTCCTGGGGCAAACACTGCCAGTCTGGTTTCAGCATGGTGGAAGTGTTGGTGGCAATCCTCCTTCTTACCGTTGGTTTACTGGCCCTGGCCAAGATGCAAACCCAGGCAGTGGCCAGCAACAATTATGGTAACCAATTGACTGAGGCCACATTTCTGGCCCAGGACAAGCTGGAGGAGTTGCGGCTTTTAAATGAATGCTACCTGGCGGTGATCGCTAAGCCCGAGCTCAGTTGGACAGCCGAAGACCAGGCTGTCGTCAACAACTACAACAGTCAACTGAGCGACAGCGTGGCCAACTGGAACGAAGTTCATACTGACGGGGACGGGATTCCCGATGTGTTCAGCTGGGCAGCAGCTCCAGACCACACCAATGCCGACGGTCTAGGGGCGGTAGCCAACCCCATAGACGTCACCGGGGCAGCAGCTTCAGCCGGCGGCTATACCAGGATCTGGTACGTGGCGGATAATAAACCGCTCACCAAAGCCAAGAACCTCCGAGTGCGAATAACGTGGGGAAACGGCCGTGAGGTGACTGTCGATACCGTACTGTCGCAATGATTGAGGTGGATGATGAAAAGCAGAAAATTGCATCTAGGTCAACAAGGGAACCATCCGGAAGCAAGGCGGAGCTGTTTGGGCTGCCACCGGGGATTTACTCTGGTGGAGCTTATCGTGGTCATAGGCATCTTCAGTGTCGTAATGACAGCGATTTATTCGATATTTGTCCGCTCCAACCGGGTCTATATCTCTCAGGAAGAAGTGGTAGCAGCCCAGCAGGAGGCTCGCTCCGCCCTTGAAATCCTCGGCCGGGAAATACGGATGGCAGGGTTAATCGCAGCCGACAATCAAGCCGGCGGCTTTGACATGATTACTGCGGCGGCCTGGGCAGCCAATCCAGATTCGGCCGTTGAAATAGCTACAGTGGACGCGGGTAACAGAACCACCACTTTGGCCTTCAAATCCGATCTGGACGACGACGGCAACACCGATGCGGTGCGATACGTCTACTATCACAGTGACCACGCCACAGCCAGTCGCCAGAACACCCTTTATCGCGAAACCTTGACCTGGAGCGGTGGGGCCTGGGCAGATCCCAGCGGAGTCGGTGAACAGCTTTTCCTTGAAAACATTCAGAATCTGACCCTCACCTATCAAATGGCTGACGGCACCACCAACACTGCCCCAGCCAACCTCGAGAATATCCGGGGAGTGGTCATTAACCTTGTGGCGCAGACAGCCCATGCAGTTGAGCCTTACGAGGGAGGCAAGTTCGTTCGAACCCGGCAGCTTATTTCCAATATCCAGATTCGCAACTTGGGTCTTTCCTAGGAGTGCAGGAGGAAAAAGTGGAACATAAACGAATTATCGCAAAAATAAAAAATCTTGGCCTCAAGCGATTTTTTAGCCGAATGGTCGGTAATGACAGGGGGGTGGTGCTCGTTTTCGCCCTGGTGCTCATGCTGGTTCTAACCATCATCGGAAGTTCCGCCACCATGACCTCCCAGGTTGATCTCAAGATAAGTGGCAACACCAAAGTGATTCGAACCTCCTTTTACGTAGCGGACGGCGGCATCATGTTGAGTCCGAAAGTAATCGGCCGAATCATCACGGACCGGGCCCTGCCCTCAGCTTCGCAAACCCCGCTCATCGCCTATGATGACTATGCCAAGGCTGGCGAGGATCCTGTCCTGTTGAAAAAGATCATGGGCTTTACAATGGACAGCGATTATCAAAGTAACGACGACAGTACTACTGACATCGCTATGGACCAGGGAACACTCGGGAATATGTCTATCAATATCACCCGTATGGCCACTCAATACCTCTCTGGGGGTGGCGTTGAATTCGCCGCTGGCACCGAAGGAGTTGGCGTGGGTGGCGCCGCCAGCGCTGCCATCATATATAACCTCGCCAGCAGGGGAACTGTAGGTACCTCACCCAAGACCACCGAATCCAACATAGTTGCAAAGTATCGCAAAGTAGCCGGTGTGGCTGGAGGAAGGTAACCATGAAGCATCTGAGAACATACAGCTTCAGCCTTCTTTTCATATTGCTATTCTTTTGGGCTGCACCCGGGGCTGAAGCAGCAAACAGTATGGCTCCTTACCTGTCAACTCCCATCTTCATGTCCAATGCCGTCCCTCCCAATGTCCTGATTATCTTTGACAACTCGGGGAGCATGAACCAGATGGCCTATTGGGAAGAGGCGGTTGAACACAGTGAAGGTGACCCGTGGTGGCAGGTTGATATCGTGCCTACCACCCCATACGATCCGGCTCGGAACTACTACGGTTATTTTGTGGCCGGTACGCCTGCCAATCGGGTTATGTACTCCTATACCAGTAACAAATTCCAGCGGGACCCCAGCGGCGAATGGGAGGGCAACTTTTTGAATTGGCTCACCAT
>CAMYLW010000238.1 GCA_947259475.1 Thermodesulfobacteriota bacterium | reverse complement strand
CCTTACTGCCCAAGTCCACTCCCCAGATTCTCTCGTAGAGCGCGAAGATCACCTCTTCCATTGGGGTTTGGGCACCACTTCTCTAGAGCTCCGGCAAAGAACTCTGCCTTTCTTTCACCGCATGGGTGTCGGCTACTACGTCCATGAAAAGGTCTGTGGCTTTGCGGGCAAGGTCCCTATCACCAAGGATTTCCTTGGCTCGGGCATAAAGGCGTAGATGGGTGGAAAGGTCCCAGGGACAGCAGGTATAATGGCTGACACCGTGATCCAACAGTGCCTCCAGAACTGTTTCCGCTGGAAGCGAACGGGTCATGGCTCTGATATAGTCAAGATTTAGAATGATTTGCTTATTGCGGATTTCCATGGCCACCGGCGAGGGGCTGTCATCAAACCGGGGCAGAGGAATTTCAGGGTAGAGATGCCGACGACGAACCTCGGGCCAGATTCGCTGTAGCAATTCTTCCAATTGTTCTGAACTTTGTTTATGTTCCTTCGTGGTGGCCATTATTCAAATCGGTCATTCAGCTTCGCTGTCATGTAAAGCCATTTATTGTAATGCCCTATGCCCTTTGCTCTATGCCCCATGCTCTTTGCGCTATGCTTGCTCGATGATTGCCTCTCCAGCCTGATAGATCTGGCCGGAAGTTATGCGGCCGAGCCCCCGGATGCGGCTGCCAACCCAAATCTCTCCACCCTGCATCCATTCGCCGGTATTGCGGCCGCAATTCTTATGGATGGAAATCTTGCCTTCTGTCATCCCGGCGCCGGTCCAATCACCTGTGGCGCCGGTCACGGTAATATCGCCACCCTGAAGAGCAGAGCCGGTGAAGTTACCTGTGTCGCCTTCGATGCGGAGGGATTTGCCATAGGGGAGGCGATAGCCGAGGAAGTGTAAGGTTCGCTTCATCTCACCGAGGCGGAGCACTATCTTCTCTTCGGCAACGTGATTACACAGGGCAGCGACGTATATTCCCGCCGGCCCGGAAATGAGATAGGGGATGTCAACGCCGCTGTCCAACACATAACAGAAATCCTCGATGCTTTGGGCATCGTAGTTCAGGTCCTTTACTACTTCAGTGGCTGTTTTATACGCCTCGATCACCCGGTTATGTTCAACGAACCAGACCAGGCTCTTCAGTTCCTGTTCTACTAATTTGCCATAGCCCGAGGTCAATTCAGCCATGATCTGATCATGGGCAGCTGACAGCCGGTCCAGGGGTAGCGTCCTGGCTTTGGAAAGAAACTCTTTAAAGTCCTCAAAGGGATTAAACACTTACTCCTCCAGGTTCAGATCTTTTCGGATCTCAACATAGATCGGATGGTCGCCAGCCACAGGCTCCAGGGCTTCCCCTTGAAAGATGCGATACGCGGTGGCCAGCGCCTCCTTGACGTGTTCGGCCTGCTCGCTGTATCGCTGGAAAACTTCGTTAATGGCTTCCCGGGCCAGGTGGATTTGCAGAGGGTCATTGCGCCGGTCTTTTTGCAGCAGGGAGAGGTGCGTATCTGTCCACTGTGCCCTGTGGGCCAGACAATAGGGGCCAACCGCACGCATCTCTTCGATTCCCACTGTAGACGCCTCAGTAAACCAGGCCAGCGCTTTAGCGTAGTTTGACAAAGACACGGGTAAACGGTTGGAGGCGCAATTGCGCAGCCGGTGGCAGAGATAGCCGGTGTAGTGACAGCCCTCTTCGCACACTTCGTTGGATCGTTTCTGCCCGTGGCGGTCGCAAAAGGAGAGTTCAGCCAACAGCATTCTCGCATAGGCATTGGCGTCCTGTTCTAGGGCTATGGAAGCGATTTGCTCCCGAACCTTTGTTCGACCTGTATGATCAAGGGTAGGGAGCTGCAATGATTCTTCGAGGTGGGCCCCGAATGCCTCGGCAACGGCGGCGATTTGGGAGTCTTTTTCCTCAGGTGGAGAACGTTTTTTTAAGGCATCTTGGAGTTCCCGCTCCAGATCCGGATGGCGCAGCAGTTCCTCCTTTTCCTGTCGCTGGCTGATCAAAAAACCATAACTGGGACCCGGATAACGAGACTCGACCATGACATCAAAACGGTCCAGCAAAGGTGCAATGATGGTATTGGTTCCCTGGTCCTGATAGTTGGCCGTGGCAAATAGGCAGTATTCGCTGTTGAGAATCATCTCATTGAGATATTCCCAATTGCCCCGATCCACCCCATCAAGGATCATGCTCTGTTTGGTCTCCGGTAGCCGGTTGATCTCATCCACTATTTTCACGGGAAGCTGGACAAAATGAGACCAGACCACTTCTTCCTGCCCCTGGTTCAGTTTGCCGAGGTCAGGTCTACCAATAATTTTTTCCTCTGTCTGTTCGGGGTGCCCGCCAACCTCACTGGCCCAGACGGTACCTACGGGCAGTTGGTACATTAGGGAGCCAACATATTCAGCAGCGGTGGTTTTCCCCAGACCTGGCTCACCGATGATAAGGGCTTTACCTCCTGTTAAGGCGGTGAGGAGGGTGAAAAGGAGGGTGGAATTGAATTGCTCTCCCCCTACCTGGAGATCAGGACGGCTAAAATAAAGTCGTGATTGGATAAAATCATAGAGCTCTCTAACCGTATGTCGATATTTACCGTTTTCCATAGCTATAGTTCTCCTTAATTGCACCTACTATATCCTCTCCGTTGGTTGAAGTAAACAAGGAGGCATAGGGTATCCTTCGGCCCATTCGACCCATTCGACAAGCTCAGGGCAGGCAGGCAGGAGACAGAAATTAGAGGTCAGAGATCAGACGTCAGAGGTCAGGGGTAAAGCTGATTTCTGATCTCCGACTTCTGCCCTCTGTGATAGACGGTTTCTACGCCTTTAACGGATTTAACGATCTGACCAATAAAGCTAGGCGGTAGGCGCTAATAGTGAAATCCCAATTGACAGTGGAACGGCTATTGCAGTAGTTATGATAAAAATATGGGGGTCTGTTCGAGACTTCCAGGAAATTTCTATCAGCATTTAACTATCAAGCCTGCGAGGGGACGCAGATGAATGTTCGAAACATTATGGTAGCTGAATTGGTAACTTTGCACGTTGACGAAGAGTTGTCTTTGGCCAGTGACATTATGAACCTCGCACGCATTCGGCATCTGCCTATTGTGGAGGGAGAGCGTCTGGTGGGGATTATCAGCCAACGCGACCTGTTTAAGGCCTCTCTGGCTTCAGTGATGGGCTATGATTATGCTGAAACGCGTGACCATCTCAAGTCCGTTGCCATAAGGGATGCCATGGTAAAGGAAGTAATCACCGTGGGACCGGATACGGATATACAGGAGGCGGGGAGGATTATGTTGGAGAAAAAGATCGGCTGCTTGCCGGTGGTCGAGGGTGATCGTCTGGTGGGCCTGGTGACGGAAACCGACATCCTCCGCTGTTGTCTCTTACATTACGAGGAGTGTGTATCAGGTGACTAAACCCTAACGTTGCATGCCCACACCGGTTCATGACTGGGGCAGCTTGGCCTTGAATTCCTCCAGGGCAATTTTCTCCAGATACTTTAGGTCTGCCAGCGATATTTCAGTGAATTTAACACCGATAACACGTGGCCGGTTGGACTCATCTTTGCTATCTGACCATATCACGATTGCGATCACTTTCATGGGCTCTATATCGGGGACCTTGATGGTCAAATATACTGGTTCATTTAGCTGTAAATACTCTGTGCACCTTATATGGGCGCCTCCGGCACTTATGTCTCTTGTCTTTCCCTCCACCAATCCCCTTTTTGTTTCTAGCGTGACAGGCCAGTCAACTTTTATCCTGAATGACAAGCGCCTCTGATCGCCAACCTCGAATGTCTCCACGCTACAATCTCCTTTCACATCTTATTCGAGCGAATCTCTGACAACAGTCTGTAGCCCACTGCCTTGAAAGGGTACGGACCAGCCTCGTTGGTACCGGAACCGGTGAGAAGGGGCAACAAGCTTCTCGCGGTTTCAGCAGGGTTGTTCTCTTGAAGGCTGTGAACTTTCCCGAGTTCATCATCCGGGCTAGGAATTTGATGTTTCAGTTAGTAAACAAAGTCTCCTGCACCTACCGAC
>CAMYLW010000237.1 GCA_947259475.1 Thermodesulfobacteriota bacterium | reverse complement strand
TTCATGATCCCCGTCGAACCCGTTTCGCCCCCTTTCGGTAGGTTGGTTGAGCGGAAAAAGTAGTTACACCATTATTTTACGTATCTTAGCGCCAGATGTCAATGAAGGCAGGGCGGGAACGGCGAGAATGGATTAAGTCAGGCACCTGTGGAGTGACTGGCAAGCTGCTGAATAAGCCTTAAAACGACAGCAAACGTCATACCGGACGAGACGAAGTCGAGATCCGGTATCCACTAAATTATTGTTTTTTCTGGATTCCGGATAGTCGCTTCGCGCCTTCCGGAATGACGGACTAACTGCCCCCTGTCTGCTGCCAACTGCCAGCTGTCTTCTGCTTACTGTGCAAAGCGCGGAGCGCTTTGCACTTACCGTCTATCCTTAATGGCTCTCTCCATATCCCTTTGTTCGGTTTTTCGCTTCAGGGTCTCCCTCTTGTCATACATTCTCTTGCCCCGGGCCAAACCCAACTCCACCTTGGCTTTACCATCTTTGAAGTAGATTTTCAGTGGAACCAGAGTCAGTCCTTTTTCCTGGGTCTTGCCCTGCAGTCGTTTGATCTCCCTCTTGTGTACAAGGAGTTTGCGGACACGATCCGGTTCGTGGTTGTCATGATAGGCATGGCTGTAAGGGCTGATGTGGCACTGCATGAGATAAAGCTCGCCGGCCTTTATGCGAGCGTAACTGTCCTTGAGATTGGCACGTCCCTGGCGCAAGGACTTGACTTCGGTACCCAACAGAACCATGCCTGCCTCAATGATTTCGAGGATCTCGTAGTTATATCGGGCCTTCTTGTTCTGACATACGACCTTGATGTTCGGTTTCTTCATTGAGGATTGCCATTGGCAGCGGGCAATCTGCCCATCTCGTCTTCGAAGAGCTCGAAGTCTTCCCGGAAGCGTCGCCAGGCCAGGTTGCAAAGATATTCATTGACCTTGCTGGCAGTGCTGAGTTGAAGCACTTCTTGTAGATACACTTTGGACTCTTCTAGATTGGCGTTGCGGATGATCTTTTTGACGCGCGGCACGGCCATGGGATTCATGCTAAGCGAGTCAAGTTCGAAACCGAGAAGGATAGGAGCATAAAGGGGTTCCGCGGCCAACTCGCCACAGAGAGAGACCGGGATGCCGGCCAGACGACCGGCGTCGGCGGCCTGCTTGACCATCCTGAGGATGGCAGGGTGGAGAGGTTCATAAAGGTGGGCCACGTTCTCGTTTGCGCGGTCAATGGCCAAAGCATACTGGACCAGGTCGTTGGTCCCAATACTGAAGAAATCAACCTCTTTGGCGAGCAGATCGGCAACCGCCACTGCTGAGGGCACCTCTATCATGATGCCAACCTGCAAGTCCTGATCGACCTCGATGGACTCCTGCATGAGTGATTGCTTGACCTGGTTTAGGATGTCTTTGGCTGCGTGGACTTCCCCTAACCCTGAGATCATGGGGAACATAATCCGGACGTTTTTGGTAATGCCGCTTACCCGAAGGATAGCGCGAAGCTGAGTACGAAACAGCTCATCTTCTTGAAGACAGAGACGAATGGACCGCAACCCCAGAGCCGGATTGGTCTCACCCCATTCTCGCATCCTGGTGGGAACTTTGTCAGCACCGAGATCCAAGGTGCGAATGGTCACCATTTCAGGATAGATGATTTCGGCTACCTCCCGATAGTCCCAAAACAGGGTCTCCTCATCGGGGGGGGCGTCCAGGTTGAGATAGAGGTATTCTGTGCGGTAGAGGCCGACACCCTCGGCACCGTTATCGATGACAGCAACAACCTCCTCCAAGAGCTCAATGTTGGCCTGTATTGAGCAATTCCTCGTCAGGATCGATGATTACCTTGCCGGCATAGCCATCCACCACCATAAGTTCACCGGAACGCACAGCCTGGTGGACGTTTTCGAGGCCAACCACAGAGGGGATGTCAAGAGAGCGGGTGATGATCGCGGTATGAGAGGTCTTACCGCCCATATCAGTTACAAGTCCCAAAGTCTTTTCCACTTGCAACTGAAAAGTATCGGCGGGTGAAAGATCTTGGGCTACGATAATCACCCGCTCTTTGATGCCCGCAACGCTTCGCCTGTTTTGCCCCGTGAGGTTTTCAAGCACCTGTTCGGCAACGTAGTCCACATCAGAGATGCGGCTGCGAATATACTCATCCTCGATCTTGGCGAAGATGAGTTGGGCATTTTCCACGGCTTGCCTCAAAGCCCACTCCGCATTAATTCCCTGTTCCCCTATAAGGCGGACAGTTTCGTCATAGAGCATGCGGTCTCTGAGCATATAGATATGAGTATCCAGGATAAAACTATGCTCAGGAAACTCACCTGCTATCTTGGATTTTATCTCTTTGAGATCAGCTTCAGTCTTATCTACAGCGGCATCGAAGCGCTTTTTCTCTTTTTCGGTTTGCGCGGGGGAGGGTAAGTAATAGTAAACGAGGGATACTCTGTCGCGATCCACCCGGTAGGCCTTGCCAATAGCAACACCGGGAGAGACCCCGATACCCTTCAAGATCATGCGGGCGTTGCCTGGGGGCATTTCCTTATTCCTCGCCAAATTTGTTGTCGAAAAGCACGGCCAGTGCTGCCAGGGCCTCGGCGGCATCCTTGCCTTCGGCGCATAATTCAATCCGAGTTCCCTGAGGGCACGACAAGGTCATGATGTCCAACATGCTCTTGGCATCAGCTTCCCGGCCGTTTTTGATGATGAGAATGCGTGACTGGAACTGACTTGAAGTCTGAACAATCTTCGCGGCGGCCCGTGCGTGTAGGCCCAGTTTGTTGAGGACTGTAAATTCTTTTCGTACCATCTGACTTTCTGTCCCGTAGTGCATACTTCAGATGTGTGCTCAGAGACACCGCAGCCACCCTCATGTTCTTAAGTAAGAAATCCAGCCGGATAGCTTACTCCTGGAAACATCGCCATCCGACCAGGTCAGCGGATGCAAAACCTATGCCTGAGAAATCTATAGTTAAACTGCCATCCGCGTTGCGGCAATGCCTTCTTAGCACATGGACATGGCCAAGTCAATAGATCGCGCCATGCTCTCTGCGCTATGCTGAAAGAGCTATCCTTCCGAGAGCTCTTTCTTTATCTTTAATGCTTGCTGATAGACGAGTCGTTTACTAATACCCTGCTCTTGGGCCACCTCTGCTGCTATTTCTTTGAGAGGACGGCGACCAGATGTGAGGGAAGCGCGCAGCTGTTCAATGAGGGAGTCGTCCAGGTGTGGCTTGCCTTTTTCAGCTCCAGCCACTAACAGGGTAACCTCTCCACGGGTTTCTCCCGGCCAACGCTCCATGGCCTCTTCCAGGCTTCCCCTAAAAACCTCCTCGTGGATTTTGGTCAACTCCCGAGTTACGGCCACTTTCCTATTGCCCCAGATTTTCCTCATGTCTTTAAGACAACCGCCAAGCCTTCTGGGTGATTCGAATAGAATCAGAGTCTCTTCAGCCTGAGCATATCTGGTGAATAATGTGCGGCGAGCAGCAGGACGATTGGGAGGGTAGCCTAAAAAAAGAAACGGTTGTATGGGAAGCCCGGCAACAGTCAGGGCCGTAGTAACCGCGGAGGGTCCGGGAATGGGGCTCACCTGAATATCCCGGGACACCGCTAGACGGACCAAGTCAATCCCTGGGTCAGATATGCCCGGAGTGCCGGCATCGGTAACCAAAGCCACCGACTTTCCGGTCATTAGTTCTCGTATTAAGCGGGGGCCCTGGGTACGCTTGTTGTGTTCGTGGTAGCTGATCAGAGGACGATGAATGTCGTGCGCGGTTAATAGTTTTCGGGTGTGGCGCGTGTCCTCCGCGGCGATTAGATCAGCCTCATGCAAAATTCTCAGAGCCCTAAGAGTAATATCCTCCAGGTTGCCGATGGGTGTTGCCACTATGTAAAGAACCCCTATCTTCGAATGCATGGTGTCGTATCCCTTAGGCAGGTGGTAAGCAGTAAACAAAGTCAGGGATTTAGGCCAAAGGCGTAAGGCTCAAGGCGCAAGATGATTTCTTCTTAATACAAAGCCTCCTGCCTTATGCCCTGCGCCGCATTGCTCTCAGTCTTTGCGACCTGCCCAGAACTATAAGCTGAAAGCGGATAGCTGAGCGCTGACAGCTCTAATACGTTGACTCGAAAGCATTCTCTATTACCTCAAAAAGCGGTGCACCCTTTGTGCCGCTGACGGTCACCACATCGAATCTTGCCTTTGCCTCGGTAAGGTTGTGCTTCTGCAGGTAATGCCATGCCACTTGGCTTAGCTTGTGCTGTTTGGCAGGTGTAATCGCCTGTTTGGGAGAGCCAAAAGCCTGACTTCGGCGGGACTTTACCTCCACAAAGACTAAAACATCCCGGTGGTGGGCGATGATGTCAATCTCACCGAGGAGACAGCGATAATTACGGCAGATAATGCGGTACCCCAAGCGTTTCAAGTGAAGGAGAGCAAGTTGCTCACCTTCATACCCCTGAAGCAGGTGGGCTTTGGACCGACGTCCTGTATGATTACTGTCTTGATGCATGACGATTGTTTTGATGTTCTTCTTTTGCCCAAGGTAAGATCAGTCCGGGTTCGCAGCACTGGACCGCACTCCACGGAATGTTTGCCGGTGAATAGGACAAGACCCATAACGAACCAAGGCGGCGCGGTGCTCCTTCGTGCCGTAGCCCTTATTGCGGGCGAAGTTGTAATGAGGGTAACTCTCATGATGAGCAACCATGATCGTATCCCTGTGCACCTTGGCGACAATGGATGCGGCTGCCACCGAGATACTTAACTGATCTCCACGTTTGAGAGGTTGCTGTGGTAGTTGGATAGGCATTTCCCAGGGGCCGTCCACTATAACAAAGTCGGGAAGGGGATCTATCTGTGCTACAGACCGACGCATGGCCTCCAAAGTTGCTGCCAGGATATTGGTGCGGTCAATCTCCGCAGCACTCACCTCCCCGATACCGATAGCGGTAGCCACTGCGCGGATTCTGTCATTGCATCCCTGGCGTTGAGAGGGGTTGAGCAGTTTGGAGTCGCGAACATCAGGGAGGTCTATGCCATAGGGTAACACCACCGCCGCCGCCACAACCGGACCAGCAAGCGGGCCCCGGCCCGCTTCGTCTACCCCGGCGATTCGGCGAAAACTCCGGTCCCATATTCTGCGCTCGAAGTACCAGGTATCCCTGGGATCTTTAGGAAACAAAGGTGTTTGTGACGGCCGGCCGGCCATGTTCGTGAGCTTTCGGCTTTCAGCTGTCAGCTTTCAGGCTGGTAAAGGGTGAACAGTGAGCAGTGAGCAGATGAGCACATCCATCTCAACTGCTTACCGTTTACTGCTGACAGCTTACCATTAGAAACGCGGGCGAAGTTCGCGGATGCGAGCGGCCTTGCCTCGTAACTTGCGCAAATAGTAGAGGCGTGAGCGACGAACGCGACCACGGCTCACCACCTCGATTTTATCGACCATGGGTGAATGGAGCGGAAAAATTCTTTCAACTCCAATCCCATAAGAGATTTTGCGGACGGTGAAGGTGGAATTTATCCTTCCCTTGCGTTTGCGAATGACCACGCCCTGGAAGACCTGGATCCGTTCTTTGTCTCCTTCTCTAATCTTCACATGGACCTTTACCGTATACCTGGCAACCGTCCCGCGGTACCGCGGGATTGGTCCGAGGCGTACCTGAACGGTACGTCGCAGGGGCCGACACCCGAGGACGCCAGGAAGGACGGCCATATCCGTGGTCGCAGCAAGTGATTCATGAAATGTCCGGGCTCATCTAATATGTGTATCAAATATCGATAGTCAAGTATCCGGTATCGACTGTCTTCCGTATTCCTCAAGAGGTTTCGCTGCCGTTATGCGAGCCCAACAACCGGTCGAGAATAGCGGTGGCTGCGGAGCGTACAGACAGGTGATTATACCTGGAACCACCCTGAATAGGCGCTAACCGATGGTCTGCCATATCCACTACTTCGTCGGCCAGGCCCCATCCCGTACCAAATAAAATGAGGAGAGGCTTCCCTCGGCCGATTAGTTCTTTGGCCTCCAAGTAGCTTAAAGTGGCGCCAGTCAGAGAGGCTCCGGTTATCAGTATTTCTGGCCTTTGGCCACATTCGTTTCTCATAGTGTCGACCACTTCAGCCAGGGAAGTGGCTGGGAGTACCAACTCCAGTGCCAACTTTCTTTCAGGATGGCGTTCTGCCCCGTATCCCTGTCGCCAATGGGCTAGAAGCCTTTGTACCAATTTGAGTTGGTCTTCCAAGGGGGTGACCATGTAAAAGCGGCTCACCCCATAGGTCAGAGCAGCGCGGGCGATGTCATGAATGTCCAGGTTTGTCACCGAGGAAACTATGACCTGGCGTTGACGGTTGTACACAGGGTAGTGAAGTAACGCCACCTGGATATTCATCTCAGCAATTCCTTAATCCTCTCTTTCCCTTTGGATAGCCTTGGCAAGCAGTTTCCTATCCTCGCTGCTCAGTATCTCCTCCTTCAAAAGGTCCGGCCGCCTTTGCTGCGTGCGCAACAGGGACTGTTGGCGCCGCCAGCGACGAATAGCGGCGTGGTTTCCAGAGAGAAGTATCTCTGGCACCCGGTGTCCCTCGAAAATTTCCGGCCTGGTATAGTGCGGGTACTCCAACAAGCCGCCAACGAAACTCTCTTCCGCTATGGACTCATCACTGCCGAGTACCCCCGGTACCAGCCTGGCCACAGCGTCCAGCACGATGAGGGCGGGCAATTCGCCCCCCGTGAGAACGTAGTCGCCGATGGAAATTTCATCGTCGACATAGTGGTTGCGTGTCCTCTCGTCAACCCCCTCATATCGACCGCAAACCAAGCATAGGTGTGGCAGCCGGCTAAGCTCAAAAGCGATTTCCTGTTTAAAGATCCTACCCTGGGGGCTCAGGAGAATTACCCTCACAGAAGGATCAGCGGTCCGGACGCTGGCGATGGCAGCCGCCAGGGGTTCTGGTTTCATCACCATACCGCTGCCGCCGCCAAATGGTCGATCATCCGTGGTACGATGTGGATCGCTGGCGTAATCGCGGATGTTGGTGACGTGGACCTCAATGAGTTCTCTGGCTATGGCTTTGCCAATTATGCTTTCCTGGAGAGGCCCTGCCATCATGCCGGGGAATATGGTCAAAATGTCAATGATCATTTGGCTGTCAATAGGTCTCGGGAAGATCGACGGTTATAAGCCGCCGCTGGAGATCTACTTCATGAACAACTTCTTGGGTGGCTGGAACAAGAATTTCCTCGCCTCCTCGGCGCACTACATAGACGTCGTTACTCCCGGTCTCAATGATCTCCTCCAAAATCCCAAGTTTGGTGCCATCGGTGCTCACCACTTCGAGTCCTATGAGCTGATACCAGTAAAACTCATCAGAGTCCAGAGAAGGCAACCGCGATTCTGGAACACAGAGTTTAGCACCTACTAAACGATGCGCATCCTCCACCCTGCTAATCTCACGACTGAGCAGGAGAAATGATTTTTGATGGGGGCGGATCTCTGTAATGGTTAAAGAAACCTCGCTGCCATCCGGTAGACAGGCGGTGACCTCTTCCTCGGCAACGAGAGTCGAAAGGGTTTCCCCGTAAGGGAGAACCTTCAGGTGTCCTTTCAAGCCGTGGGCTTTGAACACTTTGCCGATGGGGAGCGGTGGGTCGATGATCATTGCTCTTATTCGATAATTTCAAGCACCGCCCGCTTGCGGATCTTGGTGGATGCAGCGCTGAGTATTGTTCTCATCGCCCGAGCAGTGCGCCCTTGTTTGCCAATTACTTTGCCGAGATCCTCCTTGGCCACCCGCAATTCGATGACAGAGGTCTGTTCTCCTTCTAACTCTGACACCTCAACTTGTTCTGGGTAATCCACCAGCGCTTTAGCAATCATCTCTATTAGTTCCTTCAACATGCCGACCTCCACTAAGCGACGTACCGTTTAGGTACGCCTCGGAACCAACACCCTGCGGTTGCCAGGTGGCACTCCCATCTTCGTGGTCTCGCGACAGCAATTCATGAAATATCCGGGCTAGAAGTCCGAAGGCTTCCCCCTGCAAACGGAGACCTCGGCCTTAGGCCACTCCAGCGAGCAACCCTTTCTGTTTGATCAAGCTCCGCACCGTGTCACTTGGTTGGGCACCTCGGTCGAGCCAAACCCGAAGCCGCTCTGGATCAATTTGCACCTCAGCTGGATCAGTTAAAGGGTTATAGGTCCCAATAATTTCGAGGAACTTACCGTCTCTCGGCGCTTCAGAATCCGCAACTACAATCCGGTAAAATGGTTTCTTTTTGGTTCCTTTGCGGGTCAGTCTAATTCGTGCAGCCATATTCTCTTCTTACTCCTTTACAGCGAAGCTGGGCGATAGCGTTGATGTGCCGCCTACTTCTTCCCGAGCCTTATCAAAAGGGTAGAGGAATACCTCCTCGTGGTAGACGGATACCGCCTTTACCACCCTTAGTCAACTTGTGCAACATTTTTCTCATCTGAGCATAATTTTTTATAAGTTTATTCACTTCCTGCACCGAAGTCCCGCTGCCCCTGGCAATACGTTTGCGACGACTGGCATTGATGATCATATGATTGCGCCTCTCCTGGAGAGTCATGGAATTGATGATGGCCTCGATGCGTATCAGTTCGCGATCATCGGGTTGGAGGTGGCGCAGTTGCTTCATTTTCCCCATACCAGGCAACATCCCCATGATTTGTTCTAGAGAGCCCATCTTCTTAATCTGCTGGAGCTGGTCACGAAAATCCTCCAGGGTAAAGGAGTCCTTAGCGAGTTTTTCCTGGAGTTTTTCTGCTTGCTCGGCATCGAAGGCTTTCTCAGCTTTTTCTATGAGAGACAGTACATCTCCCATTCCCAGAATGCGAGAGGCCATGCGGTCCGGGTGAAAGGCTTCCAAAGCATCAAGTTTTTCTCCGATGCCGCAAAACTTTATGGGCTTTCCAGTTACGGTGCGCATGGAAAGAGCAGCGCCGCCGCGGGCGTCACCGTCCATCTTGCTGAGAATGATTCCAGTGAGTTCCACTGCTTGGTTGAAAGCTTCGGCCACCTGAACCGCATCCTGGCCGGTCATGGCATCAGCCACCAGGAGTATCTCATGAGGGTTGAGCTTCGATTTGAGCTGCTCCAACTCACTCATCAGTTCGGTATCAATATGAAGACGGCCGGCAGTGTCCACAATGAGGATGTCGCAGCCCTGCTGTCCCGCATAACCGAGAGCCGAGACGGCAATCTTCACCGGGTCCATCTCAGTGGTAGCAGGAAATACCGGCACCCCGAGCTGTTTTCCTAGAGTTTGGAGCTGATCGATGGCCGCCGGGCGATAGACGTCAGCGGGCACCAGACAGGGTTTACGATTAAGCTCTTTGAGATAGAGGGCGAGTTTGCCTGCCGTAGTCGTCTTTCCCGAGCCCTGAAGACCTACCAGCATGAACACGAAAGGGGTGCGACCGGTGAGTTCCAGGGGCGCAGCCTCACCACCCATGAGTTCTGCCAGGGCCTGGTGAACAATCTTGACCACCTGTTGGCCCGGAGTAAGGCTTTGCCTGACCTCTTCGCCAGCGGCCTGTTCGGCAAGGTCGGTGACAAATTGTTTTGCCACCTTGTAGTTCACGTCAGCTTCCAGCAGGGCAAGTCTAACTTCCCGAAGCGCCTCCTTGAGGTGTTTTTCAGAAAGCTTTCCTTGACCCTTTAATCGTTTAAATGTACGATCAAATTTTTCAGTCAGATTTTCGAACATAATCCCAACGGCCTCTGATAATCCAATAAACCCGTAAACTACTGATTATAGAAACAGTTCCTTACCCTGTCAAGGGAAACCTCCCCAGGAGCTGTCCCGTTTTTTCTATCTCTTCAGCATTGAGCTACTCGAAGGTCTTAACCATAACTTTGCAAACCTGGACCGTGGAAAAAAGTGCCAGGGTGAAGTCAGTTGTGGCCTCGGGCAGGTCGAAGCGTATTTGACTGTACGTGAGATCCTGGCCGGGCGAACAAGGGCGTCCCGCCAAAGGCGGG
>CAMYLW010000236.1 GCA_947259475.1 Thermodesulfobacteriota bacterium | reverse complement strand
CGGAGTTTGAGTGATGAGCTGGGCAATGGCCTCTTCCTTCTTGATACCAAGGACGGAGTCTGTTGGTCCGGTCATGCCCACATCAGTAATGTAAGCGGTACCAGATGAGCGAATCTGCTCATCAGCTGTTTGCACATGAGTGTGAGTACCTACAACCGCACTCACCCGCCCATCCAGATACCACCCCAGTGCCTGCTTTTCTGAGGTTGCTTCGGCGTGGAAATCCACTATGAGGATGGTAGCTTTCTCTGCTAGTTTACTTACGAGATCATTGGCCGCTCTGAAAGGGCACTCCAGAGGTCTCATGAACACCCGACCCTCGAGATTAAGAATGCCAACGGCGATACCGCCCGCAGTGGACAGCACCGCGTCTCCTTTTCCCACCACACCTGGTGGATAGTTAGCCGGCCTCAGCACCCTTTCATTGTTTTTCAGGTACGGTTCAATTTCTTTCTTTCTCCATATATGGTTTCCGGAGGTGAGCACGTCGATGCCAGTCTCCAGCAACTCTTCGGCCACCTTCGGGGTTAACCCCGCCACACCAGCGGCATTTTCAGCATTGGCAATTACAAAGTCTATTTGCCGGCTTCCTATCAATTGTGGCAAGAGCTCCCTGAGCACCAATCTACCAGGCTTGCCAACGATATCTCCTATAAAGAGAATCCTTACCAACCCCGGCCCCTTCTCTCTCATGAAAAACAATCTTTCGGTTTCGGCAGTTTAGTCGGTTTTGTCTGTTTAGCCGGTTTGTCCGTTACCTGTTATCAGGTGGTTCTACCAAATAGTTAGTGTTCATCCGGAAAGCATTTTCCCCTCCCCTGGCGGCCTCTGGCTCGTAGAGCCTACGCCTCGGAGAGGAGGGGATGAAGGGGAGGGGGAATAATAAATAGATGACTTCATTTTATCTTTCACCCCCACCTTAGTCCTCCCCCGTCAAGGGGGAGGAGATTTTCTTATTTCCGGGTGGGCATTAGTTAACCGGCGCAACTGGCTCAACTGGCTTATTTCGCATATTCCACTGCCCGGGTTTCCCGGATGACGGTCACTTTAATCTGTCCGGGGTAACTCAGGTCAGTCTCAATCTGTTTGGCGATGTCCCGGCTCAACATCACCGACTCTTCATCGGAAATCTTGTCGTTCTCGACTATAATACGCAGTTCACGGCCTGCCTGGATGGCATAGGACTTACCCACTCCTCGGTAGGAATTGGCAATTGTCTCCAGTTCCTCCAGTCTCTTCACATAGGTTTCCATCAACTCCTTGCGGGCACCAGGCCGTGCTCCTGAGAGGGTGTCAGCCGCTTGCACCAATACCGCCAAAACTGATTCTGGCTCCACATCCTCATGGTGAGCAGCAAGCGCGTGAATCACTTTAGACGATTCTCCATACTTCTTTGCCAGTTCAGCACCTATGGTCGCATGCGGACCTTCCACCTCATGATCAACTGCCTTGCCGATATCGTGCAGCAAGCCGGCTCGCTTTGCCCGCTTTTCATTCATCCCAAGTTCTGCGGCCATGATGCCGCAAAGAAAAGAAACTTCCAATGAATGCTGCAACACATTCTGGCCGTAGCTGGTCCGGTATTTTAATTTTCCCAACAGTTTGATCACTTCAGGATGTATACCGTGCCCCCCGACGTCAAAAGCTGCTTGTTCTCCAGCCTCACGAGTGGCGTTGTCCACTTCCTGATTTACCTTTTCCACAATTTCCTCAATTCGGGCTGGATGTATTCGACCATCACTAATCAAGCGCTCCAGAGCCAAGCGCGCCACCTCGCGGCGAATAGGGTTGAATCCAGACAAAATAACAGCCTCCGGCGTGTCGTCTATGATCAGATCAACACCGGTTGCGGCTTCGATGGCTCTGATATTACGTCCCTCGCGGCCTATAATTCTTCCCTTCATCTCCTCATTGGGAAGAGCGACGACTGAAATTGCTTTCTCCGCTATATAGTCCCCAGCGTAGCGCTTGACGGACAAGGATATGATTTTCCTTGCCTGTTTTGCAGCAGATTCTCGAGCGTCTGCCTCAATCCGCTTTATAAGCTTGGCAGCATCGTGGCGCGCCTCAGACTCCATGGACTTTATCAGCATGTCCTTGGCCTCGGTGGATGATATTCCAGCGACGCGTTCGAGCTGGGTCCGCTGTTCCTGGATGATCTTATCCAGAGTCGCTTCCTTCTCAGCCAGCTCCTTTTCTTGATTATGGAAAGTTTTTTCCTTCTGGGCCAGAGTACTATCCCTTTTGTCAAAAAGCTCACTCTTCTTTTCTAGATTGTCCTCTTTTTGCAATATCCGGCGCTCAGCATTTTGTAATTCTCTCCGAGTGTCCTTGGTCTCCCGCTCGAAATCAACCTTCATTTGATACAGACTGTCTTTCGCCTGAAGTGTCGCCTCCTTTTTCAGGGTTTCAGCTTCCTTCGTGGCTTCATCGATGATCTTCTGGGCCGCATTTGTGGCGGATGCCATTCGTGCTTCCATACTTTTCTTGACTATGATGGCTCCTACCAGAGCACCAAATAGTGCCCCAGCCAAGATCAATAACATTGTTGTAGCGGTCATAACTATAACTCCCACCCATACCGGGACTGTGTAACTCTTTAGAAACAGAGCACAAACTGCTCCCAATCAGCACAGAAACTGCGCTCCAGAGGCTCAATGGCAAACAAACACGTAGGGAAGCGTAAGGCCGTCAAACAAGGCCACGGAACATTCCGGTGAGAAATTCAGGGTAGGGTGGTGTTGTCCACTAGAAATGCGGTTTCCTCAAACCACTTCTCTCCGCAGATGACACCCGCAATATACATTCTTATTGAAGGGGCTTACAATTCCTCTTTTCTGATGATTGGTTCAAGACTTCTTTACATTGGGCCCTTAAAAAGGCTTTTATTTAAACAGCTTGTCTCTACTGACAGCTGTTGAGAGGATTTGGGCAAGCCGCTGAATCGCCAGCTTATTTGCACGCCGCCTAGAAAGGCAGGCTCAAAAAATCTTCTCACATGTAACGGCGATGGTTACGAGTTACCCCATTTAAGCCTTGGGCAGGGACCCGATCCCCGACCCCTTTAGTCAAAAAACACCGGATATGTACCATCACTCCGCCTTACAAGGAATCCACCAAGGGAACCTCTTGAGCGGTATAGAAAAAATAGCGAAAAATAATGATTTAAGCAAGATAAAAAAATCCCCCGCGAGCGTGCCGTGTTGGCAGGTTGTTTTGAACCTGGTTCGACCAGGTGGGGTCCCTATTGGTCCTTCAGGCGCTTCGTACAAGACGACGCGACACACCGTTCCAAGGAAGGGTCCCCGTTCTTCAAATGTTGGCTCAAGAACGTGCTGCCAATCACCAACACCGCAGGGGCACTGCTTTCCTTAATAATACAATATTTGCGAATTTTTTTCCTTATTATCTTCAATGCGGTCGAGCAGCAGCCCTAAACCCTCTTGAACTGCCCCTCATTGATGGCAATGTTGGACCCGCAAAAGAGCTGCCAATCACCAACACTGCAGGGGTATCAATGACTTTCGGACAATATGGATGAGAGTTTTTCCTGCTTACTCTCTATCCGATTGACCAACTGCTCGTAGGCCTCCTTCTTCTGGAGGTAATCACTCGTAATGTTCAGAGCAGCTAATAGAGCAATGGTCGCCAGGGAAGAAGAGCGCAGCCTGTTTTGTGCCTCTTGGCATTTAGAAGCTAGATGCTGGGCCACCCTTTCCACGTAAGCCTTATCGGCCTTGGTGTGAATGGTATATTCCTGGCCCAGTATCCCTATCTTCACCTGCTGGATCAAATCACGCCTCCTCTAGGAAAAACGGCTGAGTTTATTAATCAGTGCATCCAGACGAGTACGAATTTCCGAGCTCTGCTGCTCCGAGTTTCCCAGTTTCACCTCCAACTCCCGGATGCGCGCCTCTTGCCCTGCCATCTTCTCTTCACATTGACTGTGCACGCTTACCAGCTGTTCATACTTTTCTATAAGAGTGTCAATTCTCGACTCCAGCTGGTCAAACGGGGTCGCTTCCTCCACAGTTATGGTAGCGCCCTGAAAGGTAGTATTTTCCTCGTCCATATAATTTCTCCCC
>CAMYLW010000235.1 GCA_947259475.1 Thermodesulfobacteriota bacterium | reverse complement strand
CGATCATCTTGTACCGTAAAATATTGAGCCCCGTGATCGAAGGAATATTCACCATCTCGCCGAGTGGAGCTGCGTCCCCCGGGGCCGCGACTCTTTTCAAACACCCGAACGTCTAAACCGTGATCGGCCAGGGTTCTCGCTGCAAACAGTCCGGATATACCTGCCCCCACCACGGCTACAGAGAATTGGTCAGAACCTGCTACCTTGGTGCTCTTGGCCCTGTACTGATCCAGGCTAGGACTTTGGGCATGATCAGAGGTAGGTCGCGATCGAAGTGTTCCGATAATAGGTTTCTCCGGCTTGAACGGGCGGTCAAACAACCCGTGGCACCAAAAAAGACCACCCTAGGAGTTCGAGTCATGTACATCGAGTGCATATCTGTGATTGAGAACAAGCATCAACCGCAGAATCTTAAATAGCTTCCGCTCGTCCGATATCAAAGGTTAATAGTCAAAGATACCGGATCTATCCATGAGTATAACCAAGGGTGCGAGGACAGTGAATACTACTTCAAGCTTTCATCGCCCAAGGTGGGCATTTAATGTTAAAGGAGTGGGAGGAATTAGTAGTAGTAAATGACTACTATTTTTTGACTGATATTCTACCGTTGATCTTTCACCGATAAGACCTATCTTTTCTGTGTTGAGAAAATAATTATCACTGATTGGCAATTATAGGAGGATGTCATGAATGATAAAAAGGACAAAGATGAAAGAAATGAAGAAATCGTGGAGTCTGGTTGGGCTGGTCCTGGTATCGAGATTTGGCCGGAAGAAGATGATTACGTAATGTGGCGTTCAATGAAAAAGGACCCGAGAAGGCACCTAGAGTGTAGCATTCCAGAGTTGGCAGCAAGTCCTTTTTGTGGAAAAGGCTACCACAATGGCTAGCGAAGACTAAAATACGCGGCCAGACTAAATGGTGATGTCCATGCATTTGAGGTACCGCGCAGACCGTAATAGAATACAAAAAGTACCATAATCAAATCTGCAACATGCACAAGGCTCCCACAGGCTGTCTGACCGGTCACGGGAGCCTTTTTTTAGGGGGATTCAATGAAGTGTTTTGCTGTTGATTACAACATTGATGGCATACAGAAAAGCTTGAAAATTGTTTGGGGATCATCACGCCGATACGAGCTTTTACACATTCACTCAAGTCACGGCTGGAGTCCATCATGGGACATCTACGAGACTGAGGAAGATCTTATCATGATGGTGGAAATGGCAGGAGTAGAGATAGATGATGTTGACATTAACGTGGGGAGGGAGCGAGTGGAGTTTCGGGGTAATCGGTGCCGGCCATCTGAGCGCAAGGTGACTCGCATACACCACATGGAAATAGACTTCGGCCCTTACCATCAAATTATTGCGCTTCCTGAACCGGTAGATCCTAATGGTGCAACCGTAACTTATCGCGATGGATTCTTGCTTATCCGCCTGCCGAAAGAAGTGAAAATGGCCAGCTCAAACCCTCGATAGGCAAGGCTTTAGGCGTTGCGAACCCAAGTTAAAGCATACGTGAAAGCGTTACATCGAGTCTTACTTGAGAAATCGAGATTTTAGATGTTTCTTGAAAAGCGGACAAAGGAGATTTTTGATGGCTGATGACAATATTACTCAAATGAACGTTGATGATGAGTTCACGGTTCCTGATTCATTAGCTGTTTTACCTCTACAAAACGGGGTACTGTTTCCCGAACTGACGGTACCGCTTATTGTGAGTCGGCCCGATCACATTAATTTAATTGATCAGGTTTTAGTCAAGGACCGAATGCTTGCTGCAGTGGCTCAGAGGGATGCAGAACTCGAAAAACCATCGCTTTTGGATCTTCACCGTACTGGAGTTGCTGCCTATATATTGAAGATGATGCGGTTGCCTGAAGGCCAGTACCAGATATTGATTCGCACCTTCAAGAAGGTAAGAATTGTGGAGGCCGTGCAGGAAGAGCCGTATTTGATTGCCCGGGTGGAAACGTTGGAGGATACGGCTGAAGCGGGCAAGCAATTGGATGCGATGGTTGTCAATGTTCGCAATCTGTTCCAAAAGGTGGTGGAACTGGGCAATTTGCCAGCCGAATTGGGCCTGCTGGCTGCCAATGTGGAAGGGCCTTATCCTCTGGTGTATCTGGTCGCACCCAATTTGGACCTGGAAGTTCAACAATCTCAGGAAATCCTCGAGACGACAGATGCTGAAAAGGTCCTTGAGCGATTGACGGTTCATCTCAATGAAAGGCTAGAAATCCTGGAGCTCAGTCAGGAAATCCAGAACAAAGTCAAAGATGGTATGGATAAAACTCAGCGCGATTACATGCTGCGTCAGCAACTGAAAACGATTCAACAGGAACTTGGCGAGCAGGATGACGGCACTGTAGAGATCGATGAACTGAGAAAAAAGCTGCTCGAAACAGAAATGGACGACGAAGTACGAAAGGTTTCGGAAAAAGAACTAGACCGTCTCAGCAGGATGTCCCCTGCAGCGGCTGAATATACCGTATCCAGAACCTATCTCGACTGGCTTCTCGAGTTTCCCTGGAGAATCGACACTGAGGACAATCTGGACATTGAATCTGCCCAGACAACACTGGACGCTGACCACTTTGGTCTGGAGAAGGTTAAAAAAAGGATTATCGAATACCTTGCGGTTCGTAAACTCAAACAAGACATGAAAGGGCCCATTCTCTGCTTTGTCGGACCTCCTGGAGTGGGAAAGACCTCTCTTGGACAATCCATTGCCAGAGCTCTTGGACGCACATTCATGCGAATCTCTCTCGGAGGAGTACGGGATGAAGCTGAAATCCGCGGCCATAGACGCACCTATGTCGGCGCCCTACCAGGTCGTATTGTCCAGGGCATGCGTAAGGCTGGAGCAAACAATCCGGTTTTCATGCTTGATGAGATTGACAAAGTTGGCACCGACTACCGCGGCGATCCCTCTTCAGCACTGTTAGAGGTGTTGGATCCTGAACAGAACCATTCTTTTTCTGACCATTATATGGAGGTGCCAATAGACCTCTCCAAGGTCATGTTTATAACGACAGCCAATATTTTAGACACCATTCCGCCGGCTTTAAGGGATCGCATGGAAGTCATAGAGCTGCCGGGTTACATCGAAGAGGAAAAGTTGATGATCGCCAGACGTCATCTTCTTCCCAACCAACTCGAAGCCCACGGCTTGACTGATGACTCCCTTCAGTTGACTGACGATGCCATTCGCACAATCGTGCGATCCTACACCCGTGAGGCGGGAGTTCGCAATCTGGAACGAGAGATTGCCGCGGTCTGCCGCGGTGTGGCCAAGGAAGTGGCTGCTGGCGGAGTTTTGTCCATGCACATTCATGAAGGGGATCTAAAAACACTCCTGGGCCCGGTGAAGTTTATTCCAGAAGCGGCTGCACGGACTTGGGGACCTGGGTTGGCAACTGGTCTCGCCTGGACCCCGGTCGGCGGGGATCTCATATTTATAGAGGCAGCCCAGATGCCAGGCAAAGGTGGACTTACCCTTACAGGTCAACTGGGTGATGTAATGAAAGAGTCCGCCACCGCCGCCCTTACCTATGTCCGGTCGCATGCCGGTGAACTAGGAATTAACGGCAAGTTCTTGAACGGAACGGATGTTCACATCCATGTGCCGGCTGGTGCTATTCCCAAAGATGGCCCCTCAGCCGGTGTCACCATGCTGGTGACCCTGGCCTCTCTGGCGACGGGTAGACAGGTGCGCAAGGACCTGGCCATGACCGGAGAGATCACCTTGCGTGGAGATGTACTCCCCGTTGGAGGCATCAAGGAGAAAGTCCTGGCTGCGCATCGGGCTGGGATTGGTGAGGTAATTCTGCCACACACTAATGAGAAGGACCTTTTAGATATCCCTAAGTCGGTACGGAATACAATGAGGTTCAAGCTGGTGCGAGCCATGTCAGAGGTCCTGGAAACGGCCTTAGAGGAACACTCAGATGATCAGCCGCCAGCTCTCGCCTCTACGGATGGTTGAGCTCATCTGGAAGGGGAGTTCTAGACTGTTCATAGGTAAGAACATTCATGAGCTCATCTGGAAGGGGAGTTCTAGACTGTTCATAGGTAAGAACATTCAATGTGAAAACCTGAGGAGGATAGTATTATGACAAAATCAAAGAATGTTTTCGGGGAAAATCTCGAGGTTTGTTGTACATCTCCCATGACTGGCTTTTACCGGAACGGTGATTGCGAAACAGGGCCAGGGGATATCGGAACGCACGTGGTCTGTGCTCATGTAACAAAAGAATTTCTTGAATTTACTCGGTCACGGGGAAATGACTTGATAAGTCCGTCTCCTCACCACGGGTTTCCCGGTCTAAAGCCGGGCGACAGGTGGTGTTTGTGCGTTTCTCGCTGGAAAGAAGCTATAGATGCTGGAGTGGCGCCATCTGTAGTCTTATCAGCAACGCATGAGGCCACTCTAAAATACGTTTCTCTAGAGGATCTCAAAAAACATGCTGTGACCATACACTAGCTCATGAGAGTCACTAAGCATCAGATCCAGCCCGGTAGCGGTAAGTTTCCGAAGTAAAATCGCGACCTGGCAAGGAGTTTTGTTATGGAAATTGAAAAAAGCGACGAAAGACATTACTCAGTTACAATTATGCGGAGTCTACCACTTTCTGACCAACTCCACGAGGCAAATGCTGTTCTCTGCACTGAAGCTGCTGAAGACGAAAGCGTTTTCCTGGAGAGGTCGGAGACTCGAAACGGCCACATTGTTCTACTTTACCGTTTGTGCCGCAGGGAAAAAGGTGTAAGGAAGGGGTGAGGGGATGTTGGAAACAATGAAGGATGTGATGCGATCGCAGGACATGTGCGTCTTGGCCACTGTTTCGGGGACAAATCCCCATTGCTCGCTCATGGCCTACATCACCGACGATGATTGTCGGAACGTCTACATGATTACCCTAAAACACACAACTAAGTATCAAAATTTGACGGTAAATCCCTCTGTGTGTCTATTGATCGACACCAGATTGTCAGATAGAGGAGAGCAGCGTCGAAAGGCAAAGGCACTTACTGTCAACGGGGTTTTTAAAAAGATTGAGGACCCAAAAGAGCATCTTGCGGTGCGTGCCAAGTTATTGCAGCGACACCTCCAGCTGAAAGAGTTCGCCAGCCAGCCCGATGCTGAGGTCTTTGCCGTGAAGATTCATTCACTGCAACTGTTGAAAGGCGCCACGGATGCTCACTTTGAGATACTGGAATAGCTTATTGACTCTGAAAGAGATGGGGTGGCTCTGCATTTCGACCCTAAACGGATTTACCCATGAACTACTGCAGTAATTGTGGTGAAAAATTAGAATTGCGCGTACCTCCGGGCGATGACCGACCTCGATTCGTTTGCACTG
>CAMYLW010000234.1 GCA_947259475.1 Thermodesulfobacteriota bacterium | reverse complement strand
TCATCCACGATCACGACTGGTCTCATTATGATGCCTGTCGCTCGGTCTTTATCCCACAAGGGATGACTTCTGAAGAACTTCAGAATGGCTGGTATTGGGCCAATCGTGAGACCTATAAGCTGTCCAACATCTTGAGGCGAGTATTACGGCCTGACCCTGGCTTGAAACGACGCTTAGCAGCATCTTATGTGTACTTTCTCAAAGCGTATAGATATTGTCCCCCACCGCTCCATCCTGAAAAGTACAGCAACCCGCCTAATCCTTTGAGCACTTGAATGACCACCTTCGAGGTCGGTAGTATCTGAAGCCCTTACTTGTCCCTCGGACTGAATATTACATACTCCACACTTATTCCCTGAATAAACTACCATCTCATTTTGTCTTAAGTTTTTTGTAGTGTGAAGTTCAGATATCTGGGTGTTTTAAAAACTCCTAAAAGTCAGAAAGGGTCTAGCATACCTTGATCTTATGTGCATCCCCTGGGCTTAAACCTACTCTTTCCTTCGTGATTCAATCTTGAGACTTCAAGCCAAAAATCTGGTCTGAGTCTTGCATCGTTAGTGGGAATAATGGATAGGAAATTTCCTGCAGATTCGCAAGATGATCCTTCCTGAGGAGGGATCAGACTACGGAATTGAAATATTGATGCAGTAGAAGGAGAGGAGGTACGAAATGTTATTAAGAAAAATTTCGCTCACGTCCTTCATTGTTGTCGCCACAGTAATCGCAGTAGTTGGGGGCAGCGCGCTGGCAGATAAGAGCCCTGTGAATCCAGAGCTTTACGGTTCCTGGAATCTGTTGGACCTAGAACAAGCCGGAATGAGGGCCAAGTTACTTCTTATCATCGAAGAGAACAAAGTGATTGCCCTCAACACGTGTTCTTTCGGAGAGTACAGTGTGACAGTCCAAACCTCCTCTGCCGCCGAGATAACTGCCGATGAGATCCGGATTCTTGAATCCAATTTCGCCACGAAAGAGTACAGCCCCGGTTTTCTTCAATGCAAGGCCACAATTAAAGCGGCAAACGCGCAATACCAATTGCGTGAGGGCAAGCTTTTTCTTTCTGTGCCTGAGCAAGAAGAGACGGTTGAGCTTACCAGATCCGGGAGTCCACCGAGGGCCGCCACACAATATAAGCAATCGAGAGAGCAAAAGCTTGAGTTGGCCTATACCAACCGCGGAACTGCCTATTTAAGAAAAGGCCAGTATAACGAAGCAATTGGAGAGTATACTAAAGCTCTTAAGATGAACCCGCATTACCCAATCGCTTACTGCAATCGTGGGATGGCTTACGCAAAAAATGGTCATTATGAACAGGCTATTGCTGACTATAATCAGGCTCTGAGCATAGATCCAAAACACTCCACCTCCTATTACAATAGAGGGATCGCACATTTGCGTCTCGGCGATAGCAAGCAAGCGATTGAGGACTTCCAGGGTGCTGCCAAACTAGATCACAAAGGGGCGCAAAGCTATCTAAAATCAAAAGGAGTTAAATGGTAAAATAACTTTGGCGCTGCCAACTTCCGGTCAGTCTTCCCACTTGCCGTAGCAGGGTAGCCTAACCCTTTTGGTTAGTAAAAAACAACCTCATATCTCAACATCTTGTGTCAGAGTAACATCCAGCCGAGTGTGAATTAAGTCGCGCCGAGCTAAGCCCACACAAAAGTTTGAGTTGAACTGACTCGAGCGTTCATATCGATTCCGTCCTTGGCATGCAATTTGAAATAGACGTTCCTATTTACTGGCCACTGAAGCGAGTACTTGTGCTCTTATTCTGGGCTCATAGGTGAGAGCTTTTACTAAATGGGGAAAATCGCGTTTTGTAAACCTCATTCATGTCCACAAATATTCCATTAAGAGGTATGATATTGGATACAATTACGCTGCTAAAAGGTCACCATGGCCACAGGATCGGAGTTAGATGGCCAGTAACCATCCTAACTCCTCATAGCCGACTTGAAGGTGAAAGCGAAAGTATCAGTCCTTCCGGTATGCTTCTCTCCCTCAAAGAGTCACCACCTCGACAGGTCAGTTTGCGTGTTATAATTAAAATTTCCAAGCGCATGACGCTTAGCGCCAGTGCCACAGTAGTCAATACGACCACCACTAGATCCGATGACGGTAGCACGTGCTTTGGCGCAGAACTTTACTTCACTTACATCTCAAGAGCCAACCATCAGTTTCTGCGCAGTTTGATTACGATGCACTACAAGGAAAAGGTAAAGCGGAGCGCTCACAGGCAAACGGGAAGGCCAAAGGCGCTGGCAGCACAACAGCCGAGTTCCGTTCAACCGGTTGAGGTTTTCCGGGCCCTCCTCCCGGTATCTTATGGCAAAAGTAGAAAAACGGTGAAGGCTTGGGGTAGCCGCTTTTCCACAATAGGTTGCCACGTGCACACCAAGAAAGCCCTCCCGAAAGGAACCACATTTACCCTGAAAATCACGAGTCCTCTGAACGGTAGATCTCTCCAGGTCAAAAGCACGGTCATGGTGTGTAAGCGCTCTGTCACCGAACACCGATGGGACATGATGCTCTATTTCCACAGCCAGGCAAAGGAACAAAGACTACATATAAAGCGAATGCTACAGGATACTGCTGTTGCCCTGAGGTCGAGAGAAGCCTCGAAATATCTGAAGCCCAAAATTCGACAAGCGATCCTGAGGTATTTCGACCCCCAAAAACTGGAGGATGGCCTCAGGCAACTCTGTCCCTTCCGTAAAGAAGATCGAAAATTACTCGAGCAGCTTTTGAAAAAAACCACGTGCAAAACGGAGTTCCAGCGTGTCCAATGCTTGTGGTTAATTGCGGGATTGGGTTTGTCTCCAACTCAGGTAGCAAAGGCAGTTGGCTGGGAGCCCGCTACTGTCAAAAGAGTCTGTTCCCTTTACTTTGAAAAGGGGGGAGCGGGACTAGTTGGGGATGGTGAAGAAAGACAGGCAACAGGCCCTTTGAGGTTGGAAGAAGAACGAATATCTCCCGTGGAATTTCCTAGTAAGTGTCGGGGCAGAATAGGCATCAGTGATGACCGGGATGAAGACCGACACATCAATCTCCCCTATACTAAGTCGATTTCTGCTTTGCTCGGGCACGCTAGTCACCACTCTCAAGAGCAAACTTGCAAAGCAGCTTATGACACCAAGGAAAAATTGAACGTCAAACCTTCTCTCGAACAATTGCGTTGGGAAGCGGCGTCTCGTGCGGAGTTGGAAGGTATCACGATATCAGAGCTCGTCCTTAAGGCGCTCACTCAGTACATGGCAAGTCCAATCACACTAGATGTCAAAAAAATGATCGTAAAAAGAAACGGGTCACACGGATGTGGCTAAGATTCAGTGGAAGGTGGCCGCTATCCTCTTGACAGGAATGGGTCTCCAATTCACAGGCTCCAAGGGAACGGTATTCCGCAGGCTGACTTAGATCCAAGATCTGCCTAAATACTTCGGTTACGAAGTACATCACAATTGTCAGACGAAGTGGTGGTACTCAAACTTCATAGCTCTCCGGTTGACGTTGGCGCAGGATCAGCTCCAGGGCTGAGACTCAACCTCAAGCGTCATTACATGAAGCCCTACTGAGCAGGCAGGAAACTTCATATTACATACTAAACTATACCTCCTTCCGACCCTACTTCAAAATGTTGTGCTATAGTCTTGCAAGCATGAAGGTTAAATATAGGGCTCACGTCTACCCTTTACTACTGGTCCAGGTGGGGTTACATTTCTTATAATAACGACCCCGACACACTTCTCTTTACGCCGGCGCCTTCTTTGGATTTCAAATGAAAAGGAGGTAAAGCTATGAAAAGAATTTTAGCCCGGATATTTAATGAATGGCCTGCTGCGACCGCGGATAGGACCGTCCTTCCGGGCGTCCTCGGGTGTCGGATCCTGCGACGTACTGTTCAAGTACGCCTCGGGTCCAACCCCGCTGCGGTTGCCCGGTGGCACAGACCTCTCCACGGTCTCGCGACAGCAATTCATGAAACATCCGGGTTAGTCTTGAACCTTTCCATCATGCCAGCACTTAAGAGTAGCTTTCTGCTGAGGGCTTCTAGCCCGGATATTTCATCACGCCCAGGCGTGACTGCGAC
>CAMYLW010000233.1 GCA_947259475.1 Thermodesulfobacteriota bacterium | reverse complement strand
TTCTACGCAGACTGGTGCGCTCCGTGCCGGGAACTGGAGCAAATTACTTTTCACGAGCCTGAAATCGTCAAGCTGGCAAAGAATGACTTCGTCATGATCAAGGTTGACCTGACCCGCAAGGGTGATCCGCTCAATGAACACTTGCTGCGCCTATATGATGTCAGAGGGGTGCCGACAGTGGTTTTTTTGGACAGAAATGGCAGGGAGCGGCGTGACTTGCGCCTGATGACGTATATGCCTCCTGCCGAATTTTTGGAAAGGATGGTAGAAATCACCAAATCCGGTTTCTGAAAAGGTGAGAGATTTTCTGTAGGTCTAAATATTCCTTCGTAGAGCCTATATTCTTTGTTTGACTCCAGGAAGGAAGAGAAAAAAACCTCTTGAAATTATAGAAGAAAGCGTTCCTTCGCCAGCCTCCCGTCAGATTGCACGTTCTCATCATCTCAAATTCACCTAATTATAGGCACAGATAGAAGCTTCGAGACATAGGGGAAAGGATAGGTGAATTGTGATTACCATAGAAATTTCCTATTTGACCAATAGGCAAATACAGGAAATAATTACTGGGTGTTAGCAATCAGTCGGGAGAGAATCGCCGAGAAGCTGAGTTGATTTGAGGAGGTATTTATGAAGAGAAGATTATTAGTTGTGCCTGTATTGTTCTGTTTGATCTTCAGTTTTGCTGTCTTGACACTGGCTGCAACGAGTCTTCCAAAGAGTAAGCAAACGGCTCTGGGACTTTACCTGACTGCGGAAGAGGCTTTTTCAAAATGGCATGTTGATTCCGAGAAGGTGGTTGTCTTAGATGTTAGGACACCGGAGGAATATATTTTTGTTGGTCATGCGCCGATGGCCAGAAACATCCCCGTCAGAGTCTTGAACCAGGAATTGACGGCTAAGAAAAGAAGACCTGTTATGGAGCTTAATCCTGATTTTGTCTCTCAAGTCAGAAAGGACTACAAGGCTACCGATACGATCTTGATCATGTGCCGTTCAGGAGGTCGCAGCGCTCTAGCGGTCAATCTTCTAGCCGAAGCCGGGTTCCAGCACGTTTACAATATCACTGACGGATTCGAGGGAGACGCAGTCAAAGATCCTCAGAGCTACTACAACGGCAAGAGAGTCAAAAATGGCTGGAAAAATTCCGGAGCTCCATGGACCTACAAGCTCGAGCCGAACCTGATGTATCAGCCTTAAGATGATATGTTCGTACGCTCAGGTTGATCCGATAAGTAGTTGGTGTCTCTCTCTTATTGTCGGATGAACCCACTTTGCGGAACCATCCGACCTACAGCTGGCAGGAGGCCGGCTATCCGGTTGAGGCAGTGAGATAGCGCATAGTTCAAAGCGCAGAGCGCATAGCGAAAAAACATGGACCATGGAGTATCAGAAACTCCAAATCACAAATCACAATTACCAAAATTCCAAACCTGTTCAGTGTTTTGGTCATTGAATATTAGAATTTGAGATTTGTTTGGCATTTGGTGCTTGGAATTTGGGATTTTACAAGTCTCTTTTACTCCATCACTCCACTATTCCAGCACCAGGCCCCTGACATTTCATAAATGCAGGGTAGGCCTCTTGACTTTTCAATTTCGCGAGTTACTCTCCAGTCAGAGGGTAAGAAACAAGACCCCAGCGGAAGCAGAGGGGAGGCGATATAAATGGAACAGTCAAGATCCAGCAGTGCTGGAGCGTGTTGCTTCAGTGAAAAGCGGAGGCTGGTAAAGGAGCTGAGCAACTGTGGCTATTGTTCCACCAGCTTCGAAGAGTATAAGCGTTGTAAGCAAGAGGCAAGTCGCGAGTGTGGTGAGCGCTCCATGGAATGCATGATTGGCTAACTCCAAATAACCTTAATAACCTTCAAGAAATCGTAATTCACAAAAACCAAAAAAGCCCGGAGATGTTCCGGGCTTTTTTATGCCAATACTGCTTGCTGTTATGCCCTAATAAATCTCTTATCTATAGCAATTATTACAAAAAGAATATAAGCTTTGATCTGAAAAAAAACTGTGGAAGACGACTGCAATGGTCACGGAGGTGCAACAATGAGACGATGTAAACTAGGAAATCTTTACAAAATGCTGGCATTAATGGTCCTGACTCTATTGTTTGCTTCATGTGCTGGGCCCTCAGTGAAGCGAACCGAAGTAGATGAGACTATAGATTTGAGCGGTCGGTGGAACGACACCGATTCACGTCTGGTTGCCGAGGAGATGATTTTAGACTGCTTGGAGCGGCCATGGCTGGAACGATACCAAACAAGCCATCCTGGAAAAGCACCAACGGTTATTGTGGCCACGGTGAAAAATCGGAGCTATGAGCATATCAACACCCAGGTTTTCATCAAGGATCTGGAGCGGACCCTGATCAATTCAGGCCGGGTACAATTCGTGGCCTCCAAAGATGAACGCATAGAACTAAGGCAAGAAAAGGCTGACCAGCAACAAGGGTTTACCGATCCGCAAACCCAGAAGTCAATATACAAAGAAGTGGGAGCGGACTTCATGCTTCAGGGCTCTATCAATGCGATCAAAGACGAAATTAAGGGTAAGTATGTGATGCTCTACCAGGTGAATTTGGAGCTCATCGAGCTGGAAACGAATCTGAAAAAATGGATCGGCCAGAAAGAAATCAAGAAAGTGGTGAAACGCAGTCGATATACTTGGTAGCATCGTCCGTTGTCAGTGGTAAGTAGTCCTTTTCAAAAGAGGAAGCATAGGGCATCCTTCGACAAGCTCCCCGGGACTATGCCCGGGACAGGCAGGACAGGTAGAGCATAGAGCATGGGGCATGGAGTATAGGGCATAGAGGAAAAGTCGGGAATTATAGTCATGTCGGGCAGTACATTCACACAACCTTCTGTAAAACCGTGCAACCCTGAGAACCGCAGTTTGGCTCTCCTTCTGGTGGTTACATCAACCTTCCTTTTCCTTGCCAGTCTCCTGGGCTGTGGGATATCGCGCGAACTTACCGCCACAGTTGACGAACTGAACGCTAAAGGAGAGTATGTTCAGGCCCGTGCCTACGTGGAAGAGCACGCCGAAGACTACGGCAAGCGCAATCGGTTGCTGTATCAATTGGACCGCGGAATGTTGGCTTTTTCGGCAGGAGAGTTCAGGGAGGCCATCCAGGCTTTCGAAGAGGCCGAATGGATTATGGATGAGCTGTACACCATCTCCCTGAGTCAAGAGGCCACCACCTTTCTGATCAATGACAACACCGCGCCATACCGGGGTGAGGATTTTGAGTCAGTTATGGTAAATCTCTTTCTCGCCCTTTCCTATGCAAACCTCTCTCAGATCGACGAAGCTCTGGTTGAAGCTCGCAAAGTTGACAGCAAACTTACGGCCATCAACCTGCAATACAGCGAAAGTCAAAAGAATGGCTATCAGGAGGATCCTTTTGCCCGGTTGCTCATGGGAATCCTTTACGAAATGGGGCAGAGCAGCGATGATCTAAACGATGCTTACATATCATATAGCCTTGCCCTTCGAGGATATGAAACAGAATATCAACGATTCGGATTGGCAATTCCAGACATGCTCGTGGAAAACGCTCTCTCCACAGCGGAGTTCATGGGTGAAGAGGAAGAGAAGAGATTAAGAGAAAGATTCGCTACTCAACAGTATCTACCCCTGGTAGAACGGAAGGAAAAGGCGGAAGTTTTTGTCCTGCACCTCAATGGCAGGGCGCCGGTGAAGGAGCCAGATCTAGTGGTCCTGCCAATGCCTGATGGCTTTCTAGTCAAGCTGGCCTTTCCCAGCTACAAACCGGTGCAAAAAACGATTGTAGGGGCACGATTCTACGCCAAGCCTCTTGAAGATGACACAGCGTTTCAGGCCAACTTCAGCATGGCTGAACCCATAGACAGGATCGCTGTGGAAAACCTGGAAGATCGGGGAGTCCGCATCGCGGCGAAGACACTGGCGCGAGTTACTGCTAAATACCTTGCAGTAAAAGCTGCACAGCGAGAAGCTAATGAGCAGTTCGGGGGGCTGGACATACTCATTCACAACGCCAGCGGTTTCGATGGTCAAGGTGATGAAGACGGTTGGCAGCGCAGTTTTCAGATCGACATGATGGCCGGCGTGCGCGCTGTCGAGGCGGCGCTGCCGATGCTGC
>CAMYLW010000232.1 GCA_947259475.1 Thermodesulfobacteriota bacterium | reverse complement strand
CTGCGTCTTTTTTTAAATCCGCAATCCGCAATCCGAAATCCGCAATCCTAGAGCGTTCCTCTCGCCTGACCTAGCTTCATGGCGGCCTCAATCATGTTTCTTGGCACATCTGGCTGTTCTGACTCAGGCTTGCGCACCATAGCAAGAGACTCAGTAGGGCAGGTGGTAATGCAAAGTCCGCAGCCAATGCAGCGGTCCACGTCCAGGGCTACCGTGTTGTCATCCAACTCCAGTGCTTCCATCTGGCAGCGGTCTACACAGTCTCCACAACCCTCACAGGTATCGAGATTGACGGCAGCCACAAATGGTGAGGAGACCATGCTGGCGGGCTTGGGGTGACGTTTGATGTTCTTTAGTACCAGGCAACAGCAGCCGCAGCAAAGGCAGATATTTACCGCCTTTTTGGCGTTGCTTGGCTGAAGCACAAATCCGGCTTTTTCAGCCAGGTCAAGGATCTCGAGAGTTTCCTCGAGATCAATCAAGCGGCCCAATCCATTCCTCAGATAGTAGTCCGCCGCGGTTCCAAAGACCAGACAGGTCTCCTCAGGCCTATCGCAGCCCTTTTCCACCATGCTTTGTTCCCGCCGGCATATGCAGGGAGCCACCACGTACTTGTCTTGAGTCCGCACCAGTTCCTCTGCCTGCTCATAGGGTAACACCTCATGTTGGGGGGTTAGGCTGCGGCCCACAGGGATAGTACGTAATTGAGGAACCTTCCAGGCCTCATGAATGAGTGTGGGAAGGTACTCTTCCATGTCTTGGATAAGATCCACGTCGAGATTATTGACATTGAATTCCCAGATCCCAACGATGTACTGGTTGGCCATGTATTTCGGCAACTTACCGTCTCGCTCAATGCTGTAGATAAGTCCTTTCTTGGCCATCTTGTCTAAACGCTGAGCAGCCTCCTCTGGGGCAATCTCGGCCCGGCTGGCGATAACCTCAGCCTCTTCAGGAAACAAGGTCAGATGTAAGGCGAATTCGGCTTCCTCAGGGGTGAAAAGCCGCCGCAATATGCGGAGTTCTACGCCGCTCTCCGTGGACGGAAAGCCGGCCGGCAGGTCGTCCAAATGCTGCGCTAACTTCCGATAAATATCCAGTGACATGAATCACTCCCGTAAGATTATTTCGGAGTTGTCCTGCGGACTCCCATCCTTCGGGCGGGTTCCCGGTTTCGGATTGCGGATTGAAAAAACTAAAATATAAATCAAGAATTCAATTCTAATTCCACAATCCGTATTTAGCAACCAAAGAATCCGGTAGCCAGTAGTGAGCGGTAAAAGGTAAGCAGTAAATGGAAAATCGTTATCGAGAATTGAATATCTTAAATCCCTAAACTCCTCAATCCCTTAATTCCGAATTCCGCAATCCGAAATCGGCATTAGTTCCTTACGGTCAGTCGCTGAACCTTTTTCGCATAGTGCTTGGCGATTACACTGCGAAGACGCTTGCGGCCTACAGAGGAAAGGTTTTTGAAGCGTACCACCATTCCCAGCGGCACAACTTCCTGATTTTCATTTGGTTCTGAAAAGTGCAACATCATTACTTCGGCTTCCACTAGTAATGACTCACGTTTAGAAAGTTGAATTCTGATGGTGGTAGTCTCATGTTGACGTGGGGGCCGGCGACAGCGGATAAGTGCCCCGCGGCTATTTAGGAGTTGCGTTACCCCATCCAGAAACCCATCTGCCGTGAACACGGTAACCGGGTATCTGGCTACGATGCCCATGTTTCGATGCGTTTTTGTCTTCATTGGCGTATCCATAATGATACCGCCCAGGGGGGTGGGGTAATGGTCTGCTTTGACGCTCAAACAAGCTCAACCGGCGCCAACAGAGGGTCCACGTGTTCCACCCTCCCGAGGGCTGCGCTGTACTTGTCTCTGGACTGAGTAATTTGTGCAACATTCATACCCGTTTCATGTTACCCAATTCGGGCGCTCGGCAAGCCAGGAATGTACGGTTTCAGGCAGCCAGTCTTCCAATCCTTCGGATAGATAGAATCGCGGCTGGAGAAGATCATCATCTTCTGAGATCACACCGTCGGCTAAGGCAATCCTTGCCAGAGCAGTATAAGGGTAGATGCGAATGCCCGTGGTTACTTTGACCACCTCCAGATCAAGGGAGTCGGCAAATTGAAGGCTTTCTTCCGCTGACTCTTTGGTTTCGCCTGGGCCTCCAAGCAACAGAAACCCCATCCGGTGGATGCCATGGCCTCCCAGTATCTGAGTAATTCGGTAAACCTCCTGGGAATTGTATTGCTTGTTCATGCCTTGCAGGACCGGTTCGCAACCACTTTCGAACCCCAAGGAAACCTCACTGCAACCGGCCTTCACCATCAACCTCACCAGCTTTTCATCTACCTTCCACGGATAGAGTATGCACCGCCAGGTGATATCCAGAGCCGCGGCTGCAAGCAGTTGGCAAAGTTCCGTGGCATAGGAAGCAGGGAGGTTGAAGGTGTTGTCAACGAAAAAGAAACGATCAAAGCCTTTCTCGGCTTGCCGTGCAATCTCTTCCACCACCAAAGCCGGGGCGCGTTTACGCAAAATTTCGCCCTCTATGGTTGAGGTGGAGCAATAGCTGCAGTTCATGGGGCAGCCGCGCCTGGTCTGGAACGGCAGCAAGAATTCCGCGTCTTCAGTGATAGAAGACGAGGACCAGAGATGGTCTTCAGGGAAGGGGAACCCGTCCAGATTTTTAGCAAAAGCTCTCTTAGCTTGAAGGCCACGGCCCGGGAGATAAAGACCTGGCGTGTCTGAAAGGTCATGGTTTCGCTGGATCTTGTCCAGAAGGGTAGGGAAGGCCACTTCCCCTTCTCCCTGGATCCCCATATCCGCTCCCAGGTACTCCAGGGCTGACTCAGGGTACATGCTGTAACCAGCACCACCCAGCACTATCGGGGCATCTGAGAAAATCCGACAGCTGGCTACAACTTTTTTTACCTGTTCCAACAGAAACGCGGGATTGTCCATGACCTGGTCGTCGATATTTCTCACGGAGATGCCCACGACATCAGGGCTGCGCTCTTCCATGGCCTCCTTGATAACCTCCTGGACATCTTCTCGGGCCATGAGATCAAGGTATGCCACTTCATGTCCAGCTTTGCGTGTAGCCGCAGCCACGCAGGCTAAACCGAGGGGTAGGGTGGGCATGTTGATCTGTTCCGTATTTGCAGATATGAGCAAAACCTTCATGATGTCCTCAAAGCCAGTGGTTATTCTTTTAGTATCTCATATTGGATTATACTCAAATCCGCAGTAAAATAAACCTGTAGCTAGCCCTTCGACCCATTCGATAAGCTCCCCGGGACCCTTCGATAAACTCAGGGCAAGCTCGCCCGGGACAGGCAGGGCAGGTAGACTCAGGACGCTTCGCGCAGTGAGCCGTAAGCCGTAAACAATTTAACTAATTCTCTAATTTTCTAATTAACTCATTCTCTAATCAACGCATTCCTGTAGGAGCAAGCTTCGCTTGCGATTTGGCTTCTGACCTCCGACCTCTGACTTCTGACCTCTGGACCGGACGACTTCTACGATTTAACTAATTCTCCAATTCTCTTATGAACGATTTGACAAAATGACTAATCTACGATTTAACTAAACAACTAATTTTCTAATTCCCTAATCAACGAGGTGAAACCATGCAGATTACCGGACGAGAAAGAGAGTACCGAAATATTTACATGTTACTGGTCCTGATATTTGCACTGAGCCTTGTCAGTTGTGCCTCCTCCAAAACCTATTGGCTCAATCTCCGAGCTGACTCTATTGTCCAGAAGAGTCCAACGACCAAACTGACCATAGGAGTTGTTCCATTTCAAGATAACCGGTCGCCTTCGGGGAGAATAGGGCAGCGGGTCCTCAGCAATGGCAAAGAGGAGCCGATTCGGCTGAAATCTACTTTCCCCACCCAAGATATAACTTCCATCTTCTTTCAGCTCTTGAAGGCGCGGAACATACGGGCCGTTGAACTCACCGGCTGGGAGGCAGCTCCTGGCAATCTCAAGGACCTTCCTGAAGAGGTCGATATCGCCATAGCAGTTTACCTTGAGGCTCTGGAGGTGAAAGCCAGTTCCTACACCTTTAAAACTGAAATACGCTACCTGGTGAAACTTTCGGCTAAAGTGGGGTTTAAAGCGC
>CAMYLW010000231.1 GCA_947259475.1 Thermodesulfobacteriota bacterium | reverse complement strand
TGGATGGTGAGTTTTCCTGGTTTTACACGAGTATTCGGTTTTGGTTGTCGCATCAGAGTTACCTTTCGAAAAGATTAAGAAAGCCGGGGTTTCAATGGGTTGACAACTCCCGGGCAGAGCGGGACTAAAGTCCCATATGCTCACTCTACTATCTTAATGAGATGCCAGACTGGAGACCTGAAGCGAAAAGACAGATGGGTCCGAGAAGGGGCGATTAGTCAGAAAAAAAGCCCTCCCAACCGAGTCGAGAGGGCTATCTCAAAAGTCCTTTGCAGTGGAAAAAGCCTCCCCGTCTCAGTCCAGCACCTTGGATCCAAGCGGATTACCCCCACAAGGGGAAATCTTGTACGAGCAACTACTCTTTTAATAATATAATCAGCGAGTTTTGTCAAATAGTAAGAATGGCCGGGCGGTGCATGGAGAGGGGAGCCTTTTATATTTCCCCAATTCTGACACTCAGGCCTCGTCATATCGAAAGCACTCACCTGTATGATCGTTTACCATGCCTACAGCCTGCATAAATGCATAACAGATTTTTGGGCCTACGAACTTGAAGCCCCTACTTTTCAAATCACTGCTCAACCTTATTGACTCCTCTGTCTGGGCAGGGATCTCCGTCTCATTCTTCCACCCGTTCTTAATCGGTTTTCCACCTACGAAGCTCCACACGTAGGTAGCAAAACTGCCGAATTCTTTTTGTACAGTCCGAAAGGCCCTACCGTTTTGAACGGCCGCTTCAATCTTGAGTCTGTTTCGAATAATCCCTTTGTTTGAAAGTAGTTCCCTGATCTTGTTGGAATCGTATTTTGCCACCTTTTGAGGATCAAAATTATCAAACGCGCTCCTGTACTCTTGGCGCTTTTTCAGGATGGTCAGCCAGCTCAACCCAGCCTGGGCCCCCTCCAAGATTAGAAATTCGAACAGTACCCGCTCATCCTGCACTGGAGTACCCCATTCGGTGTCATGGTACTCTCGGTAAAGCCGGTCAGTCTCCGCCCACTTGCATCTTTGTTTCATCTTTGCTCCCTCTTTCGTTTCCAGATGGCAGTTACAGATGTCAGACTGGTTTCAATGAGAAAAGGGTTTTTTGTGCTTGTTTGTCCCTTCTGCCTCTGCTATTCAAAACGCTTACACTACACTACCCTATGAATGAAATGAAAACAGTAAGCCAACAAGCGACTTATCGTAATCAGCCCGTGGCAGGAGCTGTGTGTGTGTTGGGTGCCTCGTTCACCTTTGCGGTGCTGGGAGCTCTGGTAAAGGTTGTCTCAGTCTCGCTCAGCAATGAGATGGTTGTGTTCTTTCGAAACTTCTGCGCACTTCTCTTCATTCTACCCTGGATCTGGTACAGCCGTCCGCCGGGAGGAGTTCGAACATCATATTTCCCACTCCACCTCCTGCGCAGTATGGCAGGGCTTGGAGGTATGTATTGCTTTTTCTATGTTATTGCTCACCTGCGACTCTCTGAGTCCTTTCTGCTCATGGCTACTGCCCCTTTATTCATTCCAATAATCGCATATGTGTGGCTCCGTGAGCCAGTTGTGCAAAAGGTGCGAGGGGCAATTGTTATCGGTTTCATCGGCATCATCTTGATTCTCAAACCTGGAATGGGATTACTTCAGCCGATTGCATTCATTGGTCTGGGGGCAGGCATTCTCGGCGCCTTGGCCATGGTCAGCATCCGGCGCATGTCCTCATCGGAGCCTACCATCCGGATCGTTTTCTATTTCACCCTGTTTGGTACCATGATCTCCGCAGTGCCCCTGATCTGGTCGTGGCAGTCACCCAAAGCGGAAATCTGGTGGCTGCTCGGTCTCATGGGTTTGCTGGCCACAGTGGGCCAATTTCTGCTCACCAAGGGCTATAGCCTTGCTCCGGCAGCACAGGTGGGACCGTTCACCTACGGCAATGTGGTGTTTGCCACCCTTCTCGGCTGGATATTCTGGGGCGAAGGTTTGGATTCCTTGACCTGGGTCGGTGCACTCTTGATCTGTCTTGCCGGTATCATTACAACCCACAGGACGGAAACACATGCATTAGTGGGCACAACTGCTGGCACAACAACACCGGTAGCCGAAGAGTTCAGGGAGTAAGAGACAATTGTTTCTCTATGATGAGGTCCCGGTGGCGGCTTTCATACTATCGAAATGCTCTCCCCCCGATTGAAGAATGATCATCTCAATCAATTGCTGGGCGCTGACATCGCCACCAATCAATTTAAGGTAACCGGTGCGGGCCAGGTCCGCCTCACTCAACCCTTCCAGGTAGCCGGCAAAAGCTGAACCGTTTTCGCGCAACAAGGCGAGGACTTCTTCTCTTGTACAATTTGCGTGCTCTTTGGCATGTTGCGCGTTCATCTGGTCGATTGTCTCCATGGTGATTTCCGGCATTGCTTCACCGGCCACGATCATCCTGACAAAATCAATTGCTCCAAAGTGGCCGGCGGCAACATGATGAGCCACTACACCCACAGTCCACCCTTCACCCGAACACACTTTTCGCCAATCTTCATCGGAGCAGTTGTCGACAAAGGCAATGAAGTTGTTTTTGAACGCTGTGAACCGTTCGACTAGCTCTTTTGTTCTCTGGCTCATAATCTTCCTCCGGTTTAGAAATAGTTTTCTTCCCAAATTCTTATGGTTATATTTTATCTGAACAAGCTGATCGTTGCTAAACCAGGCTTCACTCCAAATGTTTTTCGAGCCAGGGAGGGATATTTCCTTCCTTGGCTATTTTCTTGTTGATCCGCTCCATTACCTCCCACAGTTCCTTGAACTCCGGGGCAAGGCTCCACTCGTCGGGTCTGGTGGCATACTCTTCAACATTGGCGAGAAAATAATAGCAGTGGATTGCGCAACCTCGGTACTCTTGATCCGGCTCTTTCCAGCGGACGAAGTTGCCGGGGAAAATGCCTGCTACCTGCCAGCCGTCCTTGATACACCATTTCTGGGTTATATCGTGCCAGGTTTCCACGAAGGTGGTGAGATACTCAGCGCCAGAGGCCAAGGCGGTTTTCCAGGTAACCACTCTCAGGTTCAGCATTATGTCTTTCAGCCTGTATTCCGGCAAGGTGGCTGCAAAGGTGAACTCTAACTGCAGGTTCTTCTCGATTTTAGTGAGCATGGTGGCAGCGACAACCCTTTCGGTCTCAAGCTCTACGACTACCGGCATGCAGCAGACTCTATTTAGACTATCTTCCTTCCAGCCCTCATCGAGGGCTATGAGCCCCTCGTATCTCTCCGGCATCAGCACGAACTCGTGGGGCGAACCATAGATTTCCGGATAAGCTTTTCTAAACAGTGAGGCTGCGGAGTCGATCAGCTTTTTGGAAAGAACTTTCACCTGGAATCTACCGTCGTCAAAAGGCTCTGATTCAAATCTCTTCCAGACGACCTTCTTTTCTTTTGTAGGTCTCGTTTTGCAGGTGGTTGCCATCTCTCTGTAGGGACTACCTAGCTCGATCATGTATTATCCTCGCTGAGTAAAGGTTGATTATGGCTCAACAAACATTTGAAAATGTCGAGGTGCTGAGTAAGAAATGGGTTATTCGAGGTTAAATATTGGCAGGAATGGAGAAAAGAAGCAAGCAGGTGAGATAGAGGATTTGTTTGCTGAAACATCCGGGCTAGGGATCAGCCACCGGGTGTTAAATCCTTATCCAGTTCTACGGAAACCGGCACTGGATTGGAAGAGGTTAGTGAGCCTCAGATTACTAATCCATGATTTTCTTAAGGGCAGCTATAGTCTCTTCCGGGTCTGGTCGCATCGTGTAGTCAGCGTTGATTTCCGCGTGTCGGATGATGCCATCTCCATCGATGATCAGTCCTGTGGGAAGGGGTAGTGTCCAGGAACCGTCTCCGTTGTATTTTTCCAGATCAATATTGAACTTCAGATAGACTTCTTTGAGGTCGTCGGGGAGTTTGAACTTGAGACCATAGCGCTTTGCCACCTCGTTGCCGGGATCACTCAGGATTTCGAAAGTCAACTTCTTCTCTTCTGTAAGTTCCCGGTTGAATGACTGAAGTTGAGGTGAGATAGCGATAAAATTAGCACCCAGTGCTTTGAATTCCTCGGTCGCCTTTTTGAGAGCGTCCAGCTCCAAGTTGCAATAGGGTCACCATTTGCCCCGATAAAAACTGAGAACAACGGGTCCTTCCGAA
>CAMYLW010000230.1 GCA_947259475.1 Thermodesulfobacteriota bacterium | reverse complement strand
ATCGAAGAGAGTGTTCATGTCGTTTTCGAGGCATATTAGGGGAAGGCTCAAGGCTTAAGGCACAGGGCCTGTCTTAGCTAGCAGCAGACAGGAGACAGCGGGCTAGAAAAAACATACGCGAGTTGAACCGATGAAGGAGACATCCCATGGCTGCAGAATACTCTGTTAGTCCAGACGGTGAAAAATTCCACTTACCTGGACCTGATGACAATGAAAAGGAAGCCCAACGGTTACAAGCAATAGTAAGAGATCAGCGAGCATTGGGGCGTGAAATTGTAGTTGTGATGGGTGTGGGGTTTGTCGGGGCGGCCATGGCCGCAGTGGTGGCAGACACAGAAGATAAAAATGGCGAGCCAACCAAATTCGTCATTGGCATGCAGCGTCCAAGCACGCGCAGTTACTGGAAGTTGCCCGTTGTGTTAACGATAAAAAAACGTTGACCGCGACCTTCAGTTACGAGGTCTTGAAGCTTGCGGATGTGGTGGTGTCCGATGTCCAGTGCGACTACCTGAAGGAATCGTTTGGGAATGTCAGGGACGGCCAAACAGATATGGTGGCTCTGGAAAACTCACTCGAAATTGTTGCCGAACACATTCCTCCCGATACGTTGGTGATAATCGAGACCACGGTGGCCCCCGGCACCACCGAACAGGTGGCCTACCCCATCATGAGAAAAGTATTCCGCAAACGCGGCATCCAGAGTGATCCCTTGCTTGCGCACAGCTTTGAGAGAGTAATGCCGGGTAAGGAATACGTTGCCAGTATCCGTGATTTCTGGAGGGTTTGTAGTGGAATCAATGAGGAAGCAACACGTCGTGTGGAAAAGTTTCTGAGGGAGGTAGTCAATACGGAAGATTATCCGCTGACCGTACTGGATAGGCCCATTGAGTCGGAAACGGCAAAAATCATAGAGAACAGCTTTCGCGCCACGATTCTGGCCTTCCTGGACGAATGGAGTGTTTTTGCCGAGCGCAACGGTGTGGACCTGATCAAAGTGATCGAGGCCATCAAGGTCCGGCCAACCCACAACAATATTATTTTTCCGGGCCCTGGCATTGGGGGCTACTGCCTGCCCAAAGACGGGGGTCTTGGCGTCTGGGCCTACCGTCATATCCATGGGTTTGAAGACGACATCTTTAAAATAACCCCTCTTGCTATAGACATAAACGACACCAGGGCATTGCATGTTGCTCAGCTCACACGGGATGCAATGCGTAACATGAGCCGGCCTCTGGCCGCAGCAGATATACTAGTGCTGGGAGCTTCGTACCGTGAAGATGTTGGAGACACCAGATACAGTGGTTCGGAGCTAGTCGTGAGGAGACTGACTGAAATGGGTGCGGAATTGAGAGCGCACGACCCATATGTCCAGCACTGGTGGGAATTTGAAAAGCAGGATGAGTATCCATCGCCAACACATAGCTTAAAAAGATTTTTCCGAAACCAAGATAAATTGGTGGCTCTGCGCATCGAACGAGATTTGAAAAAAGCTTTGGCTGGGGCTGACGCTGTAATTTTCGCAGTCAGACATCAGTCCTACCTGGATCTTGACCCCGACGAGGTGGTAGAGACAGCTGGAGGTCCGCTGGCCGTAATCGACTGCTTTGGTATTCTGGACGATGAAAGAATCAAACGCTACTTTGAGTTGGGTTGTGAGGTCAAAGGTTTGGGTCGCGGTCACGTTAAAAGAATCAAGGATGAGGTGCGCGAAGAGAAGGAGAAGATGCTGCTGAAGATGGGAGCGCGATGAGGTGGATAGTGGCGCAAATGGGGTTCAACCTAAATACGAACAAGGAGTGAAAATGCAGACCCATCTAGATAGTAGGGCAGCTCTCTTGGTAGCTCCTATCAGTGAGGGTGTTTCCTATCAGCAAGAAGGTCACTGCTGACACACGGACCCAATGGTCAACTATTTAGTATCCATCCGGAAACTTTATTTCCCCTCCCCTGGAGGGAGGGGATACAGGGGAGGGGGATACGATAATTAACTGAATTAAAAAGTATTTTTCACCCCCACCTTCATCCTCCCCCGTCAAGGGGGAGGAGAAAAACGGTATTTCCGGATGGACACTAGCTAGGATTATAAATCAATAGCCTTTGCCTTCCTGAACAATCCACCCTCCTGACCAATCCCCGTGAATGGAAGGCAAGTGTCCCATGGCCTGAATTGATTGAAGATTCACCACAGAGGCACCTATCTAGTGTAAATCCGAAATCCGAATATCGAAATTGGTCCTCCGGACTCCCCACCCTACGGGCGGGGCCCCAGTTTCGAAACAAATTCGAATTACCAAAATCCAAATGACCGAAACACTAGACAAATCTCTCTGGATATTTGTGTTTTGAACATTTGAAAATTCAGATTTTGAATTTGTTTAGTGCTTCGTATTTCGTATTTCGAATTTGAGTGCGAAGCACTCCCCAGTATCTCCTGGCACACCCATTGCAATAAACAGATGGGTGAGCCAGGTTTCTTTTTCTTGGCAGACAAGATTTTTATCTGTGACCACTAGTCTTTTTGATGTCCGCAAGCCACTTTAGCCTTGCTTGGACTCCAAAGACTCCAAACCGGCACGGGAAAGTCGCAAGCTTGAGGTGTGGTTTTGAATACATCAATAGGAAAAAAGTACAGCCTTACTGTGAAGAACAGAGCTGAGATATCTCCAACTGATATACAGTTGGGATCGGCACAAACACGTCCGGTTTTTTTCGAACCTGACGATCCCGCGCACGCAGAATTAGATTTATTGTTGTATTAGAGGCCACTTGCTTGGCGAAGATCCATAATTTTCAGGAGGAGAGATGAAACAAAAGACAGTAACGGTCATGTGGATGCCGTCAGCAAGATCTGCCCCCCGAACTTTCTCTATCCCTCATATGTATCCATACATTTGCTTGGGTCTGCTGGTGTTTTCATGGCTGCTGTTAGGTATAGGAGGATATCTGGGACACAGTCTTTATCGTGATTCAACTGCATTGCAGGCGCAGAATGCCGATTTACTACACGAGGTCAAAGATATTGATACCTTGCGCCAAACAATCAAGCAAATACAGAAGGATGAGAGCGTCATCCGTGAATTCTTGGGGCTGGATGGTGGTCAGGAGGAGGGAAGTAATCTTGGCCAAGGAGGTGAGCCTTCACCGGATCTCTCCACCATTGCAATCAACGATGCCATGACAATCAGCACTGCACCTGTGCCGGTAGGGAACCATTCTACCCCGCTTGTCAAAAGAGCTCAAAACCTGCAGGCAGATCTCCAGGAGTTGGTGGGCGCCATGTGGGACCAGAGACAAACCCTGGACAGCACTCCCAGCATTGTTCCAGTACAATCCCAGGGGTATTGGTTAGCTTCTAGTTTTGGCTGGCGACGCAGCCCTTTTACTGGAGCCAAGGAGTTTCATAATGGCTTAGATATATGTGGCCGCAAGGGTTCACCCATCGTTGCACCGGCGGATGGTGTGGTGTACAGGAGGGGTAAGCACAGATACTTGGGTAAGTATATCCGTGTTAACCACGGGAGAGGGGTAACCACCACCTATGGCCACCTCGCCGGATACAATGTGGAAAAGGGTCAGAAAGTGAAGCGAGGAGAGGTGATCGCGTTTATGGGTAATAGCGGTCGCTCTACTGGTACTCACCTTCATTACTCTGTCAGGGTCAAGAAAAAATATGTAAATCCATTTCATTATATCCTCAATACCAAGAAAAATCGCTTAGTGGATTTCTACCTGAAAGCAGAAGGTAGAAAATCCTAACGTGGTATTAACTGGAATTTTATCTAGCGTCTTCTGCCCACCTTCGGTATCAAATGAAATATCCTCATATCGTCCTTTCTTCTAACGCCAAAGTGGTACTTTCTTTCCGTTTTTGTAACCTTGATTTCCCAACACAGACAATCTCCCCATAGGCGTAAGCTTCTTTAAGTGCTTGAGTTTACGAAGTATTAGCTAGTAGTCGAGTTTGGCACGATCTTTGTGTACTGAGAATATATCAAACAACGCAACTGATCCAGTTGCAATGGCTTCATTACCTCAGGTTTAAGCTTCGAGACGGGAGGCATCCTATGGCTGAAGAGGAAAGGAGTCCATGCAGAACGTGCGAGAGATTAAGTAAGACCAAGAACAAGTGTGCAGAGTCTTGTGAGAAGCTGAAAATGTATCAAGAAAGCTTTCCGGCCTTCACACTCTGGAGGGGAGTTTCGGGTTCCTACAGTATGCCAGGTCTGCATCGGACCCCAAGCTACCGCAGCTTGGACTAGCCCATATAATTCGCGCTCGCTCCGCTCCGCTCAGTCCCGCAAGCGGGTTCCCAGTTTCGTGGTCGCAGTCACGCCAGGGCGTGAATTCATGAAATATCTGGGCTTAGGGAGTGCAAGAAGTGATATGATCCTCCCTCGCCCGATATTGGGCGGGCAGAAACGGCCTCGCGACAGCAAGGCGTGAAACATCCAGGCTAGGTAGTTTTGTTCTAAACCAAGTTTGGTTTTTTGATCGTAATTTATTTGTGGTGCAGTTGAGGTAAACACATGGATGAAGCATCTTGGGAAGGATGTCCCTATTATGTGGAAGACGAGTGTCCTCACAGCTCACTGGTAGACAGAACATATTTGATTCCACATTTGCTTACCTCTGCAGAGGTCGAAGAAGTAAGAGCCATCTGTGGAAAATGTGGCTTGTATCTGAGTGAAAAAAGGAAACATTTTCGACTTAAGAAACCTTTCAGGGTCGTGGCCACCACGGGCACTGGGGAAGACAAATTCAGAGGTAGGATCGTCAACGTCAGTGGAGTTGGAGCGCTGGTAACGTTCAAAGATTGGCCTGACTTTGTTGTAGACCAGAAAGTGGGGATGGAAATCTATTCGAGACGAAAAGATTCAAGAGATCTGGATGAGACTGTGATTAAAGTGACAGGCGAAGTCAAAAGAATAGATGCTGAAGACAAGCAAGCTGCCGTGATGTTTTTGGAAGAAGTGCAACCGGAATTTCTCCTGGCGCTCTAGCCCTGAGGATACAGCACTTGCGTTCAAACCTCAGGATGCAAGTTGACACAGGGGGCAGGAAGCCCGACATATTCACCTTGAACCATGGTGATGGTTCCAGACTACAGTGACATGGTTGTTGAGAGTTTTACTCATAAATGGAAACTGTTTTCACAAGATAGGAATTTTGGTATACACTTACCCGGCTCTGATTTCAGGTACGGTGTGACTTAACTCATTGAAAGTGTGGGGAAATCAGGTTGCCTGTTTAATTTCGTACAATTTTTGCATGCTATGTTCCGGTTATGGAAAACAACCGTCTTTTTCCCCGACTCTTTTTGATGGAATTAACACAGAATGAGATCCTGATGGTTCAGAGCCCTTTGTCCGTTGCATTGCGCAGTGTGGTTTGATTAGCGGTTCCCGAGTTGTTATGAGAACATTTGATCAGCGGAAGAGCCCCAGAATACGTCAGAGCTTTCGGGTGAAATTTTTTAGGCAAGGGGTCGAATATACGCTTGAAGGAATGACTGCCGACTTGAGCCAAAAGGGGGCTTTCATCAGGACAAAAGACTACCGTTCCTTCCAAACAGGGGAACCGGGAGAGTTCACCTTTTTTCTTCCACCCGAATTCACCGGCCAAGACAAGATCGTCGGTTTGCAAGGGAATGCGGTTATTACCAGGATTGATCAAGACAACGAGGGTATTGGTGTCAAATTTATTAAGAGTCTCAAGCAATTCGAACGTGTCGCCACCTCGGAAGTGGCAGGCAAAATTAGGTACAAAAAACTTGCCCGGTATCTTGCCACCTTTGAAGATTTAGCCTTATCCCAGTTTGTTGCTGCATATCCAAACGGTTTTCTCGTCGAGAAGTCTGAAAAATTCCTTGATAAAGATGTGATGTTTCAATTCCTCACCGATGTAGTTGAAGATGAACACGTGCTGGAACAGTTACGACAAGGTACGGTGCGTTCAGCGGTGTTGGATGCGAGAGTCATCGAAATAAAGAAACGGAAGGATATTACCGAACCTGATAAGGTTACTATCGGGCGTTCACCAGACAACGACATTGTAGTCTACAACAAATTGGCCTCGAGAAAACATGCTTACTTGCAGCTTAGCAGTGCAGATCAGGCCTGTTTTCTTGTGGATGCAGGATCAAGTAATGGTACATTTCTTAATAATACTCAAATAACACCTCATGAAAAATATCCATTGACCGATGCGGATGAAATATCTATTGGCCCCGAAACAAAAGTGCTTTTTTTCGCCTCCAAAGCCTTCCATAGTTTCCTCTCTGAACTAAAATCACCCTAAATGCTCTAACCCTTTTAACTTTGATCCAACCTGTAGTAGATCAATACTCAAGTTTCGCCCTCCTTTAGTTTCCGCCCGCCTAGGGGCAGGCTCTCAGTGGGAATGATGTGAGAGGTGCATTCAGCGTCATTAGTGCGGAAGCGGGAATCCAGTCCTTCTGTTGACTTTACCTGTCTAATCCCTATCTTTTGTTTAATTTTCCTAGTGACTCGGTAGGTAAAAAAATGAAACTTGAGGCTTTATTTAATCGGTTTATGGGCCGAAAACTTGTAAGATCGATCATTTTGACAGCCTCCCTCTCTGGGCCAATATTTTTGTTTTCCGCAGCTTCGTGGGGGGCTGTCACCATTAAAGCGGAGCCTGTGGTCACTGGACTTTCCAGTCCGCTGGATATAACCCATGCAGGTGATGGTTCGGGCCGACTCTTCATAATCCTTCAAGGTGGAAGGATTGTAATCTTCGACGGC
>CAMYLW010000229.1 GCA_947259475.1 Thermodesulfobacteriota bacterium | reverse complement strand
ACCAGCCCAATCCACCACCGCAGGCTCCTCCTGGTCGAGAAGTTCCAACAAGAAATCATCCACACCAGGTGCATCAAGGTTGCTCAGCATATTGATGAAACCCACCTTGAGTTCATCAAAGTCATGGTCGCGGCCAAAAGCATCACGGATGTATGGCAGTACGTCAGTTCCTAGAACTTCAAGATGCTTGAGACAGGCCTCAGAGACAAAGTGATAGCTAAACATGGTTATCTCCATGAGGCTGCGAATGGCCATCTCTGTGGAGTAATGGGCGAGTATATCTGGAACGAACAACGCCGCCCAGGAAAACTGGCTCATAACCTGGAGTAGATAGGGGATGGCATCCGGGCCGACCTGCTTGAGTTGGTCTATGGTGGGCGCCAGAGCCTCTTTTCTCTGCTCGAGCCCCTGTTCTTGTTGGGCCGGGAAGCGCTCCAGATCGTTGGCGGTTTGCAGTTCATCGACCAAGCGCTTTATCTCAGGATCTTGGGGGTCGGGCAGCAATGCGTGGTAATCTTTGGCCTTCAAGACAATCCAGTACTTCTCCAGCCAGGTCTCGGGTGGGTAAAAGTGGACCGGACCACCCGTGTCATCCTGCGGTAAGCGCTGGTGATGGCCGTGCTCCACATAAAAGGACTTCTCCTCCTTGGCGACCTGCCAACGGCTTCGGCAGATATCGATGGCCTCATCATATTGACCGCTTGCAAGTTGTGCAGAAGCCAAGGTGTCATGAATCCGGTCGTCCTCAGGATAGGTTGACAGAAGATCGTTGGCATAAACAACTGCCTCGTCATGATTGCCACCAGCCAGCAGATCGAATCCTTTCAGCACATATTCCGGGGGGCCCTCATCAGCTTCCTCCGGCTGCTGGAAGTCTACCTCACCGCGCATGAGTCCTTTAAGCTTTTCATGTTTGTGCAGGCAACATTTCTTGTATTTTTTCCCCGAGCCGCAAGTACAAGGCTCATTGCGGCCGATCTTACGTTTCGCTGCTTCGCCCAGCAAGCTCTCGTATGTCTGCTTCACATAAGAATCACTCAAAGCCACCAACTGCTGAGCATCCATGCCGACATTCGGGGCTATTTCCTCTGGATTGCCTCCCTCGGCAACCTGCAGAATGGCCTCCAGTACCTCTTTGCTGAGTTTTTCTTGGTTTTCTACGTCGGTCATTATGGAACTCCCTAAACAATACGGCGATGGGGAATTAGAAAATTAGAAAATTAGAAAATCATGGAATGGAATACTCGCAGACTGATTGCAAAATGCTTCAATCTATTAAATGCAGCGTCCCCTAATTTCTAATTCTCTCATTGATTAATCTCTTTTCGTGGAGGCGTAAAAGTATCGCAGGCATGTGAAAAAGTCAACGAGTTAGCGAAATAATGCACAATTAGAGGTGGCAAACAGACCATACTATGCTTATACTATAAAGTGTACTGGAGAAAACGGTTAAAATTCGGCTTAGAAAGGAACATTTTATGACCGAGGAGAAAGCACGCAATCCATTTGTTGTCAATTTCTGTGAAGCGCTGATGAGGAAGAGAGGGCTGGAGTTAGATGATGAGAAAGAGGAGCAAGAGCTAGAGAGGATGTATAATTTATACGAGACTATGCTTGGTCGCAGGATGGTTGAGTCCTTACCGGAAGAGAAGAAATCTCAGTACATGGCCATTGTTAGAGACTTGGGTCAGCTGGATTTCGACAAAATCGGAGAGATTTTCGGAGACGGCGTACCAGACCCTGAGGCGATCATGAAAGATACACTTGAGGAGTTTTCTGACATTTACCTGAAGAACCGATAGGCCCAAAGGGGCATTCGGTTTGATAATAGACAAGCAGGGAGTTCAAACAATGACTACAGAGGAAAGTGCCAATTGCCCACACTGTGGAGAACAGATGCTCAAATGGCAGCCGCCGGCGGAAAATACCTGGAGTGAGCCATTCCAGTACGTCTGTTTCAACGACGACTGCAACTATTATGTGGAGGGCTGGGAATACATGGAAAAGACCCGGAAGTCAAAGACCTCCTATAGGTGTCGGTTGAATCCGAGGAATGATATCTGCGACCCTATTCCTGTGTGGACCAAACATGATTTAAAAGATGGCATTGTTGAATAAGTGAAAGGCGCAAGGCACAAGGTGCAGGGAAGCTATCTAACAGTAAGAAGACCCTGAGCCCTAAGCCGTTAACCTTATAGAAGCTGAAAGCTTATGGAAATGGCAATGGGATTCACCTTCTTCCCATTGCTCTTTTTTTTGTCTTTAGTACACTCTTCTTTGGCTTCATTGTTTTCTTGCCGAAAATGGCAAATTGCAACCACTTGAAGGCAAATCTGAGTAACTCCGTCTCATCAGTCCGGATTCGGGAGACGGTCCTTTTGTCAATCTGAAATAAATTCAGCAGCCCGCTTTCGAAGACAAATCTTTTGAACGCGTCCAGGTTGTAACAGGCCATGAAGTACATTTTGAGCTTTTCATCAGTTATGGGTGGAGGGGTTTGGTTTTCTTTACTGGACTGATTTATCTTCATCCACAGACTATTCATCTCGTTGTAGAGCTCGAGCCCCTGGTTCTCCAGCCACTCCTTATCCGCCCACTCTTTTTCCTCTTGGAATCCAAGACAGTGTGGCTCTTTTACCAAAAAGTGTTGTTCCTTCACTGTGCCGCCAACGTATTTAGCAGCTCGGGCCACAGGGTAAAGACGGCAGGCGCCCGGCCGATCCTCGTAGACAGTACAGCCTTCCGACTGCAAAAAAGGACACGTTCGCTTCGAGTCATTTTTCATCTTGAGCATCAGTACCGGCAACCCACAATTATGCCTAACCTCGTCAGTGGTGTGGAGTTCCAAGAGTTCCCCCGAGGAGACCTCCAACCTGTTCTTTAACCGCAAGACATCGTATGGGGTAAGGGCGAGATCAAGATCGGAGCAGCATTTCGTGAAGCAGGGAACACCGGGGTGGCAAGCGAAGGAGAATTTACCGTCCACCATGGGCTCCATGCGGCTCTTGTTCAGGTCTTTCTTATCTAGAATGCTGTCTGTCATCTATTCTCCTCAGCAATTGTTGTCGGGTGAACTCCGCCGGAGGCGGAAACCACCCGACCTACGTTCTAAACTTTTTAGGCACTTTAGACATTCTAGGCATTTTAGCTCATTTAGTCTCCTACTTCCCGCTCAGCCACAGTTTTCAGCCAGGTGAAGGCAAAATCCAACAGAGCAAAATCGTCGGTTTTCAATGCATCCTGATCAATTGAAGGCTGGTCTACCATTTCGTAAAGTTTTTCCTTGAAAACCTGTTCTCTGAAGCGGTCGAGATCGTAGCAAGCAAGATAGAAAATGTCGACACCCCCAGTATATTTTTTTCTCCAACTGGTAAGCTTTTCGTCTTCAGTGACTTCTGCAAACCTCCGATTCCACTCGTTATATGGTTGAAGACCCTGATCCTCAAACCAGTCTCGCAGTTGCCAGGTTCGATCATCTTTGAGGCCCAGACAACGAGAGGATTCAACCATGGGGACAAAACTTTCACCATCAACACTGTGATCCAGCGGATACATCCGGCATGGCCAGGGCCGGTACTGGTAAATCTTACATCCCTGCTCATCCACAAAGTAACAGCGTTTACCGCTCTCCTCATTCATCCTAAATTGTACAGCAGGGAAGAAAGTTTCCGGGGCAAGAAGTCTCTTGGTATATGTTTTGAGGAACTCCGTACTGGAAATGGAGAGATGATTCTTCATCCGGATGATGTCGAAAGGAGTGAGAAGAATGTTCACGTCCTGGCAGCACTGGCTAAAGCAGTCAATTCCGGGATGACAAGCAAAATAAAAAGTATCCTCAAGGCCAAGAACCTTGGTGGTTTCGTTCATCTGCCATTCTCTTTTCGTCTGGGTAGAGTTCAGATCAGAGTAAATCATATGAGTTTCATTTTGGGGGGCTCTTTCTCTTGCCGAGCATCGCCTTAAAGCCGATAAACTTAGGGCTTGTGCGTATATACTTCTCCACAATATTTAAAGTGGCCTGATCTTCGCAGAGGATATCGGTACATCGGCAGCGTTTATTACAGTTATCGCAAAAATAACTCTCGTCAAGTGGGTTGCCGCATGAACACTGGGGCTCCATGACCAGTCGGCCATCTTCGAGGTAAGCGTAGTAGGCGCCAAGTTCTTCCGGGCCTGCGTCCTTTGAGATTTCACTCATCGCGTCTTCTCCT
>CAMYLW010000228.1 GCA_947259475.1 Thermodesulfobacteriota bacterium | reverse complement strand
TCTGCAATCTTCAATCTGAAATCTGAAATAGGGAGGAATGAATGTCCAGTAAAGTATTTGCCATGGATTTGCGGACCAGTATGCAGGAGAACCTTTACGTCAAGCTGGATCGGTTGCTGGATGTAGCTGGCTTTGATGAAATTGTCAAAGAAAGGCACCTCATTGCCATTAAGCTCCACTTCGGAGAGAAGGGCAATACGGCTTACATCCCACCCACTCACCTCCGCCACTTAGTGAATAGAGTTTACAACTTGGGAGGAAAGCCGTTTCTTACCGACACGAATACACTTTATGTGGGAACGAGGACCAACAGCGTGGACCACCTCACTACAGCCATTGAAAATGGGTTTGCCTTTGCTGTGGCCGGCGCTCCTCTCACCATTGCTGACGGTCTGAGAGGCAACTCTGAGGTGGCCGTACCAGTAAATCTGCCGATTTATGAAGAAGTCTACCTGGGTTCCGACGTGGTGCAGGCGGACTCTCTCATTAGCGCCGCCCACTTCAAGGGACACGAACTCGCAGGGTTTGGGGGCACTATTAAGAATCTCGGCATGGGCTGTGCCTCCAGAAAAGGAAAGCTTGCCCAGCATTGCGAGATTTCACCCGAGTTCGACGCCAAAAAGTGTATCGGCTGTGGCGAATGCGTAGCCCACTGTCCTACAGACGCTATTGAACTGCTCAAGAAAAAGGCCAAGAAGGATGCCGAAAAATGCATTGGCTGCGGTGAGTGTATAGCGGTGTGCCCGGAGGAGGCTGTCTCCATCCCTTGGGATAGCGACACGGCCCGCTTCCAGAAAAAGATGGTGGAATACACAGTGGGAGTCCTCAAAGACAAGGAAGACCGTGCCTTCTACCTGAACTTTGTCACCAAAGTAACTCCCCAATGTGACTGCTATGGCTACAGCGACGTTCCATTGGTCAAAGACCTGGGCATATTAGCCAGCAGGGATCCGGTGGCAATCGATCAGGCTGCTGTGGATCTGGTCAATGCCCAGCCAGCCCTGGCTGACTGTTGCCTCGAGACTAACAAAGGGCCTGGTGAGGACAAGTTTCGCGGCGTCTATCCCCACATTGATTGGAGCATCCAGTTGGGTTATGCAGAAGAGGTGGGACTTGGTAGCAGAGATTACGAACTCATTTACGTATAGGTAGTGCTCATCGGGTAACAACTCAACATCATTCTGAGCCCTTATTTTTCATCTCGACAGGTTCCAAGAAGAAAGCTACGCTTTGTCATCCTGAGTGAAGCGAAGGATCTCGAGACTCTTCGTCGCTAGGCTCCTCAGAATGACATCCGCAAATAACATGTAAGGCGAGCATCGCCTACTGACACGACGGATCAGCAGTTTACAGGAGTCCAAGCTAGATGTCTCAATATGATACCGTGATCCTGGGTGCCGGACCTGGAGGTTATGTCGCCGCCATTCGAGCCGCCCAACTGGGCGCTAAGGTCTGCATTATTGAAAAAGAGCTGGTTGGCGGCACCTGCCTCAACTGGGGCTGCATTCCTACCAAGGCCATGTACAAATCCGCCGTGCTTTTCGAGCAGATGCGCAAGGCCGAAACATTTGGATTGAGTTGCGACCGGCCTCGCGCCCATCTAGACAAAATTGTCAGCCGCAACCAGCGAATCGTTGCAGAGCTTCGAGAGGGGGTTGAGCGACTATTCAATAAAAACAAGGTCAACCTGATCATGGGGGCAGGGTACGTCAAGGGACCTGGTGAGGTTGAGGTGACAACCACTGATCATGGTAAGCAGAGCATTCGCGGCAAACAACTCATTATTGCTACCGGTTCTCAGCCTCTCGCCCTCAATTTGCTTCCCTGGGATCAGCAGAAGGTACTTAATACCCGAAGTATGCTGGAATTGAAGCGAATTCCCAAAAGCCTCTTTATTGTGGGCGGCGGTGTCTCTGGCTGTGAGTTCGCCCTTCTTTTCAGCGCCCTTGGCTCTGCTATTCACCTGACAAAACGCAGCAAAGAGCCCATAAAAGGTCTTGATCGGGATATTAACAGAGGATTGATTCGAGCACTCAAAAAACGAAAAGTCAAACTGCATCTTGGAGATCCTCCTGAGGCTGCAGTTCACACTGAATCAGGCGTGAGGCTAACGCTTCAATCAGGCAAGCAGATTGAAACCGAAATGGCCTTGGTCACAGTAGGGCGTTTCCCGGTCTCTCGGGGGATAGGATTAAACCGGCTTGGCCTTGACTTGAAAAACGGTTATGTCCAGGTAAATCAACACTGCCAGACAAATATCGACAGGGTTTACGCCATCGGAGATGTTACGGGTAAGCAGGAATTAGCTCACTTTGCCTCCCATCAGGGAATAGTTGCCGTGGAGCATGGATTGGGCGAGCAGGAAGCTGCAGTTGACGAAGATGCTGTGCCCGTTGCCATCTTTACAAGTCCTGAGATTGCCAGCGTCGGACTTACTGCCCAGCAATGCGAGGAGCGATCCATTGGTTACCTCGAGGGCTCCTTTCCTTTTCGAGCCCTCGGTAAATCGCACGCCATTGGTGAAATTGATGGCTTTGTCAAAGTAATTGCAAGGAAAAAGGATGAGCGCATAATCGGCATCCATATCATCGGGCCGGATGCCAGCACCTTGATTGCTGCATGCAGCGTGGCGCTAACCAAGGGTGTGACCCTCAAGGAGATGTCCAAGACCATACAGGCTCATCCTACGGTGGCCGAGGCCTTGTGGGAGGCGGTGGAAGACGCACGAGGTCTCTCCATTCACAAATTGGATCTCGGTTTGTGATTTAGTAGGTCGGGTGGTTTCCGCCTCGGCGGAGTTCACCCGACGCTAAGCTGTGTCGGATCAACCTCGCCCCGCGAGAACGATCCGACCTACTGTCCTGTTGTTAGCAAGCAACTGGCAGCGGATAGCAGGCAGAAATCTACTAGGCACCCCTTCGACAGGCTCAGGGCAAGTAAGCACTAGACACCAGGCACCGCGTTGTCGAAAGTAGTGCTTAGTGCATACTGCCTAGTGCCTAGTTGGCCTGGTGCCTAGAACCACGCAGGTATATCTTGAACACGTTGGACAAATTGCAGAAAGGGTGGCTAGTAAACCTCAGACAGGCCAAATACCTCGGGGTACTCGACCTGCAGCGGGAACTGGTCAAGCTCCGCCAGGGGCACAGAATCCCTGATACTTTGCTCCTGGTAGAGCACGAGCCGGTAATCACTTTGGGTCGACGTGGAAATACGAGTAACATTTTGTCCTCTTCAGAGCAGCTTGCTTCTCAGGGGATAAAAGTACGCCAGGTTGAAAGAGGAGGAGATGTCACCTACCATGGCCCCGGGCAGTTGGTAGGCTATCCGGTGATCGATCTGGCCGCAAGGAAAATTGGAGTCCGCCAGTTTGTCGACTTGCTCGAAGCAACCATAATCTTGACTCTGGCCGACTTTGACCTCAGAGCCGGGCGGCAGTCGCAACACCGTGGTGTCTGGGTTGAAGACCGTAAAGTTGCTGCCCTCGGAGTTGCAATTAAACGATGGGTTAGCTTTCACGGCTTTGCCCTGAATGTCTCTCCCAACCTGGACCACTATTGCCACATTAACCCCTGCGAGCTTCAACATGAGCAAGTGACATCAATGGCACGTCTTTTGGGAAGGACGCCTAGTATGGTGGAAGTCGGCGATACGGTGATGAGAAAATTTGCCGAGCTGTTTCCTGGAGAGTGGCGAGAGGTATCGCCTGCAGAAGTCTGCGGGAGAGTTCCGGCTGAGTTGACTCAAAATATGGCTTAATAGCTTCTGTCTTTGACCGTGGGAGCGGCTTTCCGGCCGCGATTATGAGGTCGTGGCTGGAAAGCCACTCCCACAATAAATACTACGCCCCGGCAATAACACTGCGAGAGGAGACGAGATGACAAACGGGGCTTTGAAAATCAGTCAAGATCACGTCTGGGTGCAGACCAACGGAGAAGGTGCACAGGTAGGAATTTCCGATTTTGCCGCTGAAGCTCTCGGCACCATCATTTATGTAGAACTCCCTGAGGTCGGCGATGAACTAACCAGGGGCGATAGCTTCGCGGCAGTGGAATCCGGAAAAGCCAGTGTAGAACTCCCTGCGCCCATATCAGGTCATGTTCTCAAAGTGAACGAAGAGCTTGAAGACGCTCCGGACCTGATAAATCAAGACACCTATGGCAAGGGCTGGATAGTCGTCCTAGCAATGAAGGACGCCACGGAACTTGACGAACTCATGAGCAAACCTGACTACGATTTATTTGTA
>CAMYLW010000227.1 GCA_947259475.1 Thermodesulfobacteriota bacterium | reverse complement strand
GAGTGGTGGGAGGCAGCCTCTATTCTGTTCCGTTCCTGCTCTTTACCATCTCCTGGCTATCCGTTTGTTCTTCAACGGGTTGCCTGCGGCTTTGGAGCAGGCCGTGAGCGTACCCAAGAGGACCTGAACTCACATAGACAAGGCCCAGAGTAAAGAGCATTATGGAAGGTTGGGCAGCGACTACCGAAAAAAGCAGGATTATCAAGAACAGCGTCCGAAACGGCATCCGCTGAAATCCATCAAACTCTTTGAAGCTATTGTAAGGGATGCTGCTGACCATGAGAAAACTCAACACGTAGGTCGTGGCCAACAACAGGAAATGCTTGGTGGGACCACTGCCTCCCATCCGGTAAAAAAACATCACGGTTGTGGCTACCATTAAGGCGGCTCCGGGAATGGGAAGTCCCACGAAATGCTTCGTGGGAGTCGCATCAGCCTGTGTATTGAAACGAGCCAGCCGCAGGGCGCCACAGGCAACAAAGAGGAAAGCCGCTCCCCACCCCAGGCGGCCGAATGGTTTAAGCGCCCACATATACACAAGTAGCGCGGGTGCTACACCGAAAGCCACCAGATCCGCCAGAGAATCATACTCCACGCCAAAGCGGCTGCTGGAGCCAGTGAGACGCGCCACCTTGCCATCGAGAATATCGAAGAGAATGGAAAAAAGAATCGCAATTGCTGCCGTCTTGAAGTCGTGATTGATGGTGGCAATAATGCTATAAAAGCCGCAAAACAGGTTACCGGTGGTAAGAAGGTTAGGAAGGAGGTAGATACCTCGTTTCTTCTGTCGTGGCTTTTTGGTTCTCCGTTTCACTTGTCTTTTAGGTGGTGACATAAAATACTCTCTCCCGCTTTAACACGTTGCCCCTTGTTTACTGCCAACCGGCTGTCAGTGGGAACGAAGACGTCCAGCCGGGAGCCGAAACGAATCATGCCAAAACGGTCGCCCCGCTGAACCCGCTCACCCGGCTTCACCCAGCAGTCGATTCGCCGAGCGACCAAGCCGGCAATTTGGATGAAAACTATTTTTTCTCCACCAGAGATTCTCAAAATCACTGCATTGTGTTCGTTCTCTCTGGAGGCCTTATCTACATGGGCAGCAAAAAATGTGCCTTTTTCGTAATGAACGCTTTCTACCTCTCCAGAAAAAGGTATACGGTTCACGTGGACATTGAAGATTGACATAAAGATGCTGATCTTCAGGGTCTCTTTGTTTAAAAACCTATCTTCAAATACTTTCCCGGCGAAAATGATTCGTCCGTCAGCCGGGGCCAGCACCGCCTGTGGGTCCTGCGGTATGGTCCTCTCAGGGTCTCGGAAGAAGTTTATCACCAAAAGCGTTACAATTAAAGTCAGTACAGTCAAAATCGTCCAGCCCAAGAGACCGAACAGAAGTAACAGCACCGCAAGGCCAATAATGTATGGAGAGCCTTGCTTGGCAATGGGCAATCGTCTCATAGCACCAGCATCGAAAATCTGGAAGTATCCATCAGTACACTAGTACACGGGCTAAGACTTCTTCAACCAGGGCATCATAGCACGAAGTTTGGCACCCACCTCCTCAATGGGATGTTCCTTTTCCAGCCGTCGAATGGCGTTGAACACTGGACGGCCGGCCTTGTTTTCCAGAATCCACTCACGTGCAAATTCGCCACTCTGAACTTCGGCGAGAATCTCCTGCATGGTCTCCCGGGTCTCTTCGGTAATAATGCGCGTGCCCCGGGTATAGTCACCAAACTCGGCAGTATCACTCACCGAGTAGCGCATGAAGGATATGCCTCCCTGGTAAAAAAGGTCAACTATAAGCTTCAGTTCGTGCAGGCACTCAAAGTAGGCGATCTCCGGCTGGTAACCGGCCTCCACCAGGGTATCAAAACTTGCCTTGACCAACTCTGTCACTCCACCACAAAGAACCACCTGCTCCCCGAAAAGGTCGGTCTCAGTTTCTTCTTCGAAAGTGGTTTCAATCACCCCGGCTCTGGTGGCACCCAGTCCTTTAGCGTAGGCGAGAGCCGTCTCCAGGGCATTGCCGGTGGCATCCTGGTGAATGGCAACCAATGATGGCACCCCCGCTCCCTTTTCGTATTCGCTGCGCACCAAATGGCCCGGACCTTTGGGAGCAATCATGACCACATCCAGGTGGGCCGCAGGTTGGATCTGACCGAAGTGGATATTAAAGCCGTGTGAAAAGATCAGGGTTTTACCCTCGGTCATGTGGGCGGCAACTTCTTCTCTGTACAACATTGCCTGGGCGTCGTCCTGAGCAAGGATCTGGACTACGTCGGCAAGGCTCGAAGCCTCACCGGCTGTCATGGGTTCGAAGCCATGCTCCTTCGCCAGGTCATAATTGGGCGTGTCCTTCAGTTCGGCGATGATGACATCCAAGCCACTATCTCTCAAGTTTTGTGCCTGGGCGTGGCCCTGACTGCCGTAGCCAATGATTGCCACTTTTTTCCCTTTCAGCACGCCCAAATCAGCATCAGAATCATAGTAGATTTTCACTGTGTCCTCCTGTAGCTCCAGTAAAGAACCGGAAACCGCTAGGTCCAGATAACCATCAGGATCACTAGCCGGGGAGAGCCAAGCCCATTCCTCGGTGGTTTCGGGCAAAGATGTGTATGCTTTTTAAATGGTTCCCGATTTTTGACAAGGTGAGGTATATCCGTGTCCCGCCCCTACCTTTTTGTGCTGTTTTTTCTAGTGCGGGCAATGGCGACTTTGCCGGTGCGGACCACCTCAACAATACCCAGCTGACTCAGCAGGTCGAGAATAGCTTGGATTTTGCCCTCGTCACCGGTCACTTCAATGGTGAAGAAATTCTGACTGACATCCACCACCTTGCCCCTGAAAATATCCACAATGCGGAGTGCTTCAGCCCGGGTACTAGCCTCGGCCTTCACCTTGATCAAGGCCATTTCCCGGTCCACAAATCTCACTTCGCGAAAATCGATCACCTTGATCACATTAACCAGCTTGTTGAGCTGTTTGACAATCTGCTCCATGATCTTTTCGTCGCCGGTGGTCACCAGGGTGATATGGGAAACTCCCTGATCAAGAGTTTCGGCCACGGTCAGGCTCTCAATATTAAAGCCCCTACCGCTGAATAATCCAGCCACCCGGGAAAGGACACCGGGCTGATCTTCCACCAGGACACCGAGGGTATGCCTCACGACATTTCTCCTTTTACGCCAATGTTAAAGAAAGCTCGACTCCTCAGGATGCTCCCGAGGTTTGACCACATACTATAGGTCCGTTGCCCGTAGTCAGTTGCCTGTTGCTGAGGGATCGGTGCGGTGTCACAGCTTGTACCGGCCACGGACCAAGGACAACTGACGGGTTTCTACGCCAGAAGCATTTCCGTCATCGCTGCTCCAGCAGGCACCATGGGATAGACACATTCTTCCGGATTGACCACAAAATCCATGATTACCGGCTTGGGCGAAGCGAACCCTTCTCGGATAACCGCTTCCACCTCATCGGGCTTGTGGGCCCGCAGCCCCAAGGCACCGTAAGCCTCAGCAAGTTTAACGAAATCTGGCGCAATCTTGAGGCAGGTAGCGCAGTAGCTTTTCTCGTAGAAAAGTTGCTGCCACTGCCGGACCATCCCCAGATATTGGTTATTCAGAATTGCCACCTTTACTGGCAGGTTGTTCTCCACGGCAGTGATCATCTCTTGGATGCACATCTGAATGCTGCCATCTCCGGCAACATCAATGACCAATCGGTCAGGAAAGGCGGCTTGAGCGCCGATGGCTGCCGGGAGGCCGTACCCCATAGTGCCCAGTCCGCCAGAAGTGAGCAAAGTGCGGGGCCTGGCAAAATGATAGTACTGGGCCGCCCACATCTGGTTTTGACCAACCTCGGTGGCAATGATGGCCTTACCCTCAGAGAGTTCGTAGAGTTTTTCGACCACATACTGAGGTTTAATTAAATCGTCCTTTTGTTCATACGCTAAAGGATAGGTTTCCTTCCATTTCCGGATCTGATCCAGCCAGGGCTTTCTGACCTTCTCCAGGTCGTCTATGGGACTTTCTTTGACCAGTTGGAGGAGCTTCTTGAGCGCGTCCTTGCAATCTCCAACAATGGGTATGTCTACCTTAACGTTCTTGCTTATTGAGGTCGGATCTATGTCAATGTGGATAATCTTGGCCGACGGGGCGAACTCATCGAGCTTGCCGGTTACCCGATCGTCGAAACGGGCACCGATGGCAATGAGTAAATCAGTACTTCCCATCGCCATGTTGGCCCGGAAGGTGCCGTGCATTCCCAACATCNGAGATTCTCTCCCAATTGCTTGAGTTCTTCAGCAGCATTGGAATTAATCACCCCACCACCGGCATATATCACCGGCTTTTTGGCCTTACCAATGGCTGTGTATGCCCTTTTGATCTGACCCATGTGGGCCTCGGTCGTTGGTTTGTATCCCTTCAAGGCAATCTTCTTGGGATACTTGTACTCGGCCTTGGCATTGATGACGTCCTTGGGCAGGTCCACCAAGATGGGACCAGGTCGCCCGGAACGCGCCAGATAAAAGGCCTCACGGATGATCCTGGCGAGATCATGCACGTCCTTCACTAAATAGTTGTGTTTGGTGCATGGACGGGTGATGCCAACGATGTCTGCCTCCTGAAAGGCGTCGTTACCGATGAGCGCAGTTGGCACCTGGCCGGTGAACACCACTATGGGGATGGAATCCATGTAGGCCGTGGCAATGCCGGTAACCGTATTGGTGGCCCCGGGGCCGGAGGTTACCAGGCACACGCCCACGCGACCAGTGGCACGGGCATAGCCATCAGCCATGTGGGCTGCTCCCTGCTCGTGGCGAACGAGGATGTGGCGTATGTCGTGTTTCGGCATCTCATCGTAGAGATCGAGGAGCACTCCACCAGGTAAACCAAAGATGACTTCCACCCCTTCCGCTTTTAAGGACTCGAAAAATATCTGGGCTCCTGTTAACTTCATGACTCACCTCTATCTATGTTTGGCCAAAATGGCCTCGATTTTGTCTCGGCCCGCCAGTTTCAGTTTTTGGATGCGTTTTTTCTCCATTTCCTCTTCAGTAGTCAGATACGGGCGCTGACTAAATTTTTCCAGTTGCTCCTCATAGCGCTGATGTTCTTCAATGTACTGGCGCAACTCTTCGCTGCGAGGGAGGAGACGGGCGACCAGTTCCTCATCCCATTTTTCCATACCCTATCCCCCTTGAAGCATCCAGACCAGATAAAGTTGGATGCGAATGATGTTAGGTAAAATGTAGGGATAAATGAATATACTTATGCAATCTGGACTATTTTGTCAATATACATATGACGATTGCGGATTTGAAAAGGCATAGGGCATCCTTCGACAAGCTCAGGACAGGTAGAGCATGGAGCATAGAGCATGGAGCAGAGAGTAAGGAGTCAGATACCAGTTTGCAGCTGACAGCAGGCAGCTCGCGGCATGCAGCAAGCAATCTCAGCTCTATGATATTCTGTAGGAGCAAGCTTTGCTTGCGATTTCAACGGCTTTAACGACTTTCCTTGAGCCTTGCGCCTCTCCTCATTCTGCAATCTGAAATCTAAAATATGGGTGGATTACTACTCGGATATCCTGTTGAGTTCTGCCTCGGATGGACGGACGTATAGCGGAGTGCAACTTGAGATGTCTTCGTGTATTCCTTTGCGGAGCTTATGCCAGGCCAGCCAGGCTACGGCGCTTGCATGGACGACATTAAGATGGGGTGGTGCTAGATGCAAGCGCTCACCGAGTTTGTCTGTCAAGTAGTCTCCATAGCGCAGGAGCGCGTCTCCAACCAGGAGGGTTTTCTCTGAGATGAGGTCTGCCAGCTTTTCAGGCTTGATGGCCATGTAAGGGGTAAGCCTCGCCGGCACCTGTTCATCGTCCATGCGGTAAAGGGCTGTGTAGATCTCACCTTTGCGTGCATCCAAAACCGGGTAGATTGGGTAAGGGGCGAG
>CAMYLW010000226.1 GCA_947259475.1 Thermodesulfobacteriota bacterium | reverse complement strand
ATGCTACTGCAGTCCTGGGGCCTTGGGGATTCTATGCTTTAATTCTGCTTTGTCCCTTACTCCATGTTCTCATGATGCTGAAACAGCATGAGAGCTAACAATACTATTCATTGCAGAAGTTATTAGAGGCCCACGACCATTTCTCTGACAACTTAGATGGTCCTGTGAGAAAACCTTATAGATTCAGCTTTTACAACTTTTTTATGATAACCATGGTAATGTCGTCCTTACAACCAACATAATAACCCTTTGCTGGACCGCGAGCGACGTATTCAGAAGTGTTTGTTATCTGGCAAAACTGTGACGAATCATTGAACCATGGTTTTAACAATTTTCATGTTTATCCAGAAAAGTAAGAAAATCCGAGGACATGACTCATTATCCCCAAGATAACGGGCACAATGTCGCTCCCCCGGGTGAGAATTTTGATTGGAAGCTCAAAGTAGCCACCGAAGCGGATGTGGATCTAGCTGTTGAAGCACTCAGTGATCAGATGAATGATCGGCAGCGAGCTGCCTTCAAAGATAAATTGCAGCGCTACGTGCGCAAACCAGGTAGGGAGCTCATTGTGGCCGTGCACGGAGGGCAGACGTTAGGTCTGGTCTGTGTAATTGAGCAGGCCCAGTTTCCCCCCCGTTTCCCCGAACAGAAAGCGAGCCATTTGCGAAACTTCGCCTGCGGCACGCAGCTCCTGGTACATCCTTCTTTCCGCAAGCAAGGTGTTGGTGGCAGTCTTCTAGCTCGCGCCCAACGATGGGCCCACAAGCAAGGATTGACGGGGTTTTGGATCGTAACCCACCGCCAGGCTGATTGGTACAAGACTCATTTCGGCTACCAAGAAATTCACCAGATCGATGACAAGGGTGTAGAAAAAACCCTATTGGCGAAGAGCTTCGAGTGATCCTAAGATTCTCATTCTCGGCTCAACTGCCAAAAGCGTTTCTTTTTCCCCGCCATTCTACCTCCGTCAGCGCTATGATTGGTTGGCTTGGAGGTTCTTCCCTTATTTTCCCAAAACGCCTATGCCTTTAGCTCCGCATACTGTGGATACTAGATTTCGGTCTGCACCTTTATTTGCTAACCACTGAGACACGGAGAGCACAGAGGGAACTATTTTTCTTGCCCGATCGGGAGACGGCGATCGGGCAAGAGATCGCAGCCCTGCGGGCACGATCTAGTAACCGGGTGGCTTCATGTTAACGGTTGGATCCGGGCTAAAGAGCTTTCGCCGCAGGCGGAGGCTCTTTTCCCTGGCCGTCGTCTCCCGGCCAGGGAAAAAACGACATCCTCTGTGTACTCTGTGCCTCTGTGGTGAATCTTCAATCCGAAATCAGAAATCCCCTATTCATGTTTCAGATCAATGATCTCGATGCGGTTGTTTCCTTCGGGGTACTTGGGCGATGGTCCTGTAGACAAAACGACGAAGTCTCCATCTACCCCGTGCGACCTCAGCCAGTCACGAGCGAAATCGTTCCAGACCTCAGGAGGATCGGGCTCAAAGACCGGGTATATGCCATAAGAGAATATGAGCTGTTGGCAGATTCTCTCTTCAGAGCTTACAGCAGCTATCCAAACCGGCAGCCTGAATCGGGTAATGCTTCTCGCTGTTCCACCGGTCAAACTAGGCACCAAAACCAAGGCGGGTGAAACACGCTCCACAATGGTCTCAACGCTCATGGTTAGTAGATCCCTCGTGCTGATATCGCGTTTGCGGTCAAACTCTTTCAGGGTGCTTCGCACCCCAAGACTTGGGCGATAAGGCTCAATTTCCGCGGCGATCTTGGCCAACATGGCAACAGCGTCCACTGGATACTTGCCCATTGCCGACTCTTCCGAAAGCATGACGCAGTCAGTCCCATCCAGGATAGCGTTGGCAACATCAGTAGACTCCGCCCGGGTTGGCCGGCGGTTCCTTACCATGGATTCCAACATCTGGGTGGCGGTGATCACCGGTTTACCCACCAGATTTGCTCGACGTATGAATTCTTTCTGAGCCACCGCGATCTGCTCGATGGGTATTTCCACCCCCAGGTCTCCCCGAGCCACCATAATACCGTCAGCGGCCTCAAGGATGTCGTCTAGCTGATCACCCGCCCTTGAGCGCTCAAGTTTGGCGATAATGAGGGGATTGTGCCCCAACGCTTTGGCAGCGTTGCGAACGGCCTCAATGTCAGCAGCGGATTCGACAAAGGATTGACTTACCGCGTCCAGCCCCTGCTCCATGGAAAACTTGAGACACTCGTGATCACGATCTGTGAAAGCGCTGATGCCAAGATCAATATTGGGCAAATTGAGTCCCTTGCGGGAGCGTAGCTCCCCTCCAACAAGGACTCGACACTGAACGTCGTCACCCTCCACCTTGACTACCTCGAGCTGGATGAGACCATCGCTGAGAAACAGGGTGTCCCCGGGGTTCACTGCTTTGGGTAACCCGGCATAACTAATAGAAACTCGCTTATTATCTCCCACGATTTCTTCGGTGGTAAGTGTGAAAGAATCTCCGGGGACCAATTCAATAGGCTCTTCAGCCAGTTGCCCAATACGCATCTTGGGGCCGGGTAGATCAGCCATAATTGCCACGCGCTTTCCCACCTTGCGAGATGCGGCCCTGATGTTGTCAATCACCTTTTTATGACTATCAAAGTCGCTGTGGGAAAAGTTGAGGCGAGCTACGTTCATGCCGGCCCGGATAATCTTTTCGAGCACCTCTGGAGACTCCGAAGCAGGGCCAATGGTACACACTAGTTTGGTCTTGTTGTTTGGAAGTTTCACCGAACTCTCTCCTGTCCTCTGTCTGCTGCCCCCTGCCTACTCTTACAGTGCTTATCGCAAGCAGAGCTTGCTCCTACAAAAATAATATAATCGATACCCTTCATGTAGGAGCAACCTTTGGTTGCGATGAGGGGTTTTGAGGCGACCCTTTTTCGCAAGCAGAGCTTGCTCCTACAAAAACACGCTATGCCGAAGATCATGGGCCATTACGCTTCGCTTCAGACGCGATCTTCGACAGGTTTCGGCTCTTTAGTTTTTCTTCCCTGACACCTGAAACCTGACACCTGGCATCTGAAACTAGGCCCCAGCCAGTGTCGTTCCCATCCCTCTAAGATCCTCCACGGCCCGCTTTATTCTTTCGGACATGGCTTCTTCGGCCATCTTCATATAGACACGAGGGTCATATGTTTTCTTATTTCCCACTTCCCCATCTACTTTGAGTACACCGTCGTAGTTCTTCAACATGTGGTCCGCTATGGGACGAGTAAAGGCGTACTGGGTGTCCGTGTCAATGTTCATCTTCACCACACCGTAGTCAAGGGCTTCTCGAATCTCATCCAGGGATGAACCCGACCCGCCGTGGAATACAAAATAAAACTTGCCTTCCTCACCGTAAGCCTGCACCAAAGCCTGTTGACCGTCTTTTAAAATTGATGGTTTGAGTTTGACGTGACCTGGCTTGTAGACCCCGTGCACATTGCCGAAGGTCGCAGCAACCAAGTAGCGTGCGCCTTTCACTTCATTCATCCTGCCGGCAGCCTCCAGCAGGTCTTCAGGTGTGCTATAGAGCTTTTCAGCATCCCCTTCGCCACTGACCCCATCCTCTTCACCCCCAACTACTCCAACCTCAATTTCGAGAATGATTTCATTCTTGTGACAGCGCTCTAATAATGGAACGGCTATGTCCAGGTTCTCCTCCAAAGGAAGCGCACTTCCATCAAACATGTGGCTGTTGAAGAGATTTGGCATCCCGGCAGCCCGACGCTTCTCTGTCTCCTCGATGAGGGGAAGGACGAAGGTGTCGAGCTTGTCTGCCTGACAGTGGTCTGTGTGAAGGGCAACATAGATGTCGTAGCGCTCTGCAGCCCGGTGCACGTGTTCGGCAATTGAAATGGCCCCCAGGGCCATGTCCTGGACCGACAAACCTGATGCAAACGCACCACCCCCGGTTGAGACCTGTATGATTCCATCGCTCCGACACTCGGCAAGACCTCTTAAAACAGCATTGGCTGTGGTTAAGGAAGTGACGTTTATTGCCGGGTAGGCAAACTTCTTCTCCCGTGCTCTATCGAGCATCTTGCAGTAGGTTTCATAATCAGCTACTGGCATGACAACTCCTTTTAGATTTTAGATCGAAGATTGTAGATTTTAGATTTTTGAAACGAAACTCTTTGAAGTCCCTCCAAGCAAGACAAGATATCAATTGTCATCCCCGACGTGTCTGTCCCTAGATCGATTCGGGGAGCGGGGATTCAGGTCTTTTTTCTTCTGGATTCCCGCCTTCGCGGGAAT
>CAMYLW010000225.1 GCA_947259475.1 Thermodesulfobacteriota bacterium | reverse complement strand
TTTATTATTTTCAATCCGAAATCCGAAATTCGAAATTCGCAATTCCCTCTCTATGCCCGCTGCCCTCCTTGCCGCGCCGTAGCCTTGGCGAAGGCGGGTGCCCGCTGCTTGCTGACCTTTGGCTTGCTCCTTTACAAGACCTTTTGCTTCATGTTACAAGAAAAACGAAAGCCTTCAGCCGTTAGCTTTCAGCTCTCAGCTAAAATAACACCTTAAAAATCTTTCTCTAATCTAGAGCATTAGGGCTTCACGAAGAGCTTCAGCGAAAGAAATCTGAGATTTTTGAGCTCTTTGTTTTATTTTCGGAGTCTTTTTTCATCCCGCTGGTGGCTGATTGCTGAACGCTGATTGCTGAACGCTGATATCCCCAATGACAAAATGGCAGCCACAAGATCACTATTTCCACCGGGCGAAAAAAGAAGGTTTTATTGCCCGGTCAGTCTACAAGCTGGAAGAGGTTGACCGACGCGTCCGGTTATTGAAACCAGGTCAGCGGGTCCTCGACCTGGGCTGTCATCCAGGATCATGGCTGCAATACTGTGCCCGGGCTGTAGGAAAACGCGGTTTGGTGGTTGGGGTCGATACCCGCAAGATCTCTGTTGAGTTGCCACCTCATGTCATGTTTATCCAGGCTGATGTTTTTGAGCTTTCGCCCGCCGACCTTCATCACTTCTCCAAAGAGTTCGATGTGGTGCTAAGTGATCTGGCCCCAGCCACTACCGGAATTCGTTCCGTGGACAGCAACCGCTCTTCTATAATTCTTCGGCAAGCTTTGGCTCTAGCCGAGGACCTGTTGGTGCCTGGTGGTCACTTCCTGGGGAAAATTTTCCAGGGCTCTGGTTTCGACGAAATGGTCAAAGAGCTCAAGAGCAGATTCGGCAAAGTCAAAGGCATCAAACCTCGAGCCACTCGTAAAGAGAGCAAGGAGCTCTACCTTGTTGCTATGGATAAGAAGGCATAAGTATTTGGGAGTAAAGTGAAGTGTGAGCATACAATTTTGTGGACTCTGAGTGGACCTTGGAAAACATAGTTGACTTGCTCTGGAGGGAATAAAAATGTCCGGACATTCAAAATGGCACAGTATTCGTCACAAGAAAGGTGCCACTGACGCCAAACGGGGTAAAATCTTTTCCAGGATAAACAAAGAGCTGATGGTAGCCGCCCGCATGGGTGGTGGCGATCCCTCAGCTAATCCTCGATTGCGCCAGGCCATTGCTACTGCCAAATCTGAAAACATGCCCAAAGATAACATCGAGCGCGCTATTAAAAAGGGTACCGGCGAACTGGAAGGGGTCAACTACGAGGAACATGTGTACGAGGGTTATGCTCCGGGAGGTGTGGCCTTATTGATCGAAGTCATGACCGACAACAAGAATCGCGCCGCTGCTGATATTCGCTATGTCTTCAACAAACGCGGTTGCAGCCTGGGTGAGGCCGGCTGTGTGGCCTGGATGTTTGACAAGAAAGGACTAATCGTTTTCGAACAAGAGCTGGTAGATGAGGACGAGGTTCTGGAGGTGGCCCTCGAGGCCGGTGCCGATGATGTGATTACCACTGAGGATCAGTATGAAGTCCACACCGAACTTGCTGCCTTTGAATCAGTAAAGCAAGCCTTCGACGGTCAGGGACTACGCTACACCATGGCAGAAATAACCATGATACCCCAGAATACCGTGGAGGTGGATGACGAGGCCCAGGCTGCTCAGGTACTCAAATTGATGGATGCCATTGAGGACGCTGACGATGTCCAGAAGGTCTATGCCAATTTCGATATCCCAGACGAGATTCTTCAACGGATAACATAGGCAACAGCAGGCAGAATAGGACTAGACACTAGGAACTATACACTAGACATTAGGCACCCCAAGGAACTATATACTCTATGCTCTATGCTCTATGCTCCATGCCCCATGCAAGCAGCTCAGACAAACGAGCAATGATTAATGACCACCTAACAGGTGAGGCCCCATGCGCATCATTGGCATAGATCCGGGTTCCACGGTTACCGGTTATGGCATTGTGGAACAGGTCAATCTCCGCTTGTGTCATGTGGCCAGTGGCCGGGTTGCCTCTCCCGCCCGGATGTCTTTTCACGAGCGGCTGAAAAGAATATATGTGGAACTGGAGAAGGTCATAGCCTGTTACGAGCCTGGGGCTATGGCCGTGGAAGACCTCTTTGTATCCCGCAACATCAGGAGTGCACTGAAATTGGGCCATGCCCGGGGCGTGGCTATTTTGGCTGGGTTAAACGCTGATCTTCCCATTGGCGAATATTCTCCGTTGGAAGTAAAAAAGGCACTGGTGGGATACGGCCGAGCCCATAAGACACAAGTCCAGGAAATGGTCCGGACCCTTCTTTGTCTTGACGAACTTCCTGAGTCCAACACAGCGGACGCACTAGCTGTCGCCATTTGCCATCTGCATTGTTGCCAGGGAATTGGAAAGCTCATTCACGGGAGTCAACGATGATTGCCCATATCGAGGGGCGCCTCCACTTCAAGTCACCGGAACACCTTATTATTGACGTGGATGGCATTGGCTACCAAGTCCACGTGCCTCTCACCACTTTCTACGAACTTCCCGATGTTGGCAATACAGTGGTTTTGCACATCCATACCCACGTACGCGAAGATGCCCTGCAGCTCTATGGTTTTCAGGCGCAAGAGGAAAAAGCGCTTTTTATTCGTCTTATGGGCGTGGCCGGAATTGGGCCTCGCCTGGCGGTAAACATCCTCTCTGGGATTAGTCCCGCTGAGCTGGCCGAGTCTTTGTTGCAAGGTGATCTCGCCAGGCTGATTTCCATACCGGGAGTCGGGCGTAAAACCGCAGAGCGCATAATGTTGGAAATGCGGGACAAACTGCCCGCTTTGGCAGCAGATCGAGATATCGTTTTGTCAGTCAAAAATGCAGCTGCTGAGGCGGTGATTAATGATGCCGTTTCAGCCCTCGTTAATCTGGGCTACAAAAAGGGAGTGGCTCAGCGGGCTATTGACCAGGCTCAACAGCGGCTGCAAGGAGAAATGACCCTAGAGAGGTTGTTGAAGGAGTCACTGCGCGCGCTAGCCTAAGAGGGTGCTATCTAGAGCGAGCACCGTCCATGGTCAGTTGTCAGTTGCTCAATATATCGGTCAATATATAAGCCTTGCACTCTGCCTCCAGATCATTAGTGAGTAATATGACAACGGACGACGGACCACGGACCACGGACGAACAAATGGAAGAACGGCTATTCAATGGAGAAGAAAGGGACGAAGAGGTTGGCTTCGACGTCAGCCTACGCCCTCTCAGCCTTGCTGAATTTGTCGGTCAAGAAGGGATTAAAGACAACCTGAAAGTCTTCATTGAAGCTGCAAGGGGCCGGCATGAGGCCCTTGACCACGTTCTTGTCCACGGCTTTCCTGGCCTGGGTAAAACCACTATTGCCCATATAATCTCCCAAGAACTCAATGTTAACATCCGGACGACCTCGGGGCCGGTGCTGGAACGGGCCGGAGATCTGGCCGCCATCCTCACCAACCTGGAATCTCGCGATGTCCTGTTCATTGATGAGATTCACCGGTTGAATTATGTGGTGGAGGAAGTCCTCTACCCTGCCATGGAGGACTTTCAGTTGGATCTCGTTATCGGCCAGGGGCCCAGTGCCAGGACCGTAAGGTTGGACGTGCCCCAGTTTACCCTGGTGGGCGCCACCACCCGCGCCGGGCTCCTGACTCCGCCTCTCCGTGATCGCTTCGGCGTGGTACTGCGTTTGGATTTTTATAACCCGGAGGAGCTCGCTCTTATTGTCAGCCGCGCCGCCAGAATCCTCGGGATCTCCATTGATGAGAGTGGAGCCTTTGAAATCGCCCGGCGATCCCGCGGCACGCCCAGGGTGGCCAACCGGCTCCTGCGCCGGGTACGTGACTACGCCCAGGTGCGAGCTGACGGCGTTATTAACCGACCGGTAACCGATGTCGCCCTGAAGATGCTCGGGGTGGATGAAAAGGGACTGGACAAAATGGACCGCAAGATTCTCCTTACCCTTATCGAAAAATTTGACGGTGGTCCCGTTGGAGTCGATACCCTGTCAACCGTAGTGGGTGAGGAGAGGGACACTTTGGAAGATGTCTATGAACCTTATTTGGTGCAGGAAGGTTATTTGAACCGAACCCCCAGAGGGCGCATGGCCACCCGACTCGCCTACGAACACTTCAACTTATCTCCCAGCCAGCAGGTCCAGCAGCAAGATTTATTTGAATCGGAAAAACCTGAGTCTTGAGTTCTATCCCGGCCCAAAGCTAAGGAAGCCTGCTTAAAAATTCACCACAGAGGCACACATATGAAAAGTGAAGTAAAGAAAAAC
>CAMYLW010000224.1 GCA_947259475.1 Thermodesulfobacteriota bacterium | reverse complement strand
GCCTTTGGTTCCAGCATGCTCTGGGATTGCCTGACGTGCTATCAGTGTCAGGAACAATGCCCCCAGGGCGTATGCGTCACCGATGTGCTCTACGAGCTCAAGAATCGAGCAATCAGGCATGCAAAAGATAAGATGCCACAGCCAACGGTGTCCACGTAAACATCTGCTGGCCGCTCTTTGTCGGGTGAACTCCGCCGAGGCGGAAACCACCCGACCTACGGAAAGTATCCAAATCTCAGTCGCAGGTCGGATCGTTCCCGCTGAAAGCGGGGTTGATCCGACAAAAATGGGCTCAAGTCAATGACCTTGGTGTCAAACTAGATAGGACAAAGCTCATGAAATATGCCCTGTTTCTCGGCTGCCAAATTCCAGCCCATCTCAATCAGTACGAAACTTCAGCTAGAGCGATCTTAGAAAGACTCGGAGTGGGCCTGGTGGATAACAGGCAGTTCAACTGTTGTGGCTATCCGGTAAGAAACCTCGATTTCAGGACATTTGTTCTATTTTCAGCCAGAAATCTGGCCCTGGCTTCCAGAGAGAAGCTCAACATAATGAGTCTGTGCAAATGTTGCTATGGCAGTCTCAAAAAGGCCGACCATCTCCTGAAAGAAGATACCTCCCTGCTGGAGGAAACCAATAGCATCCTGCAGAAAGAGAAGCTGACTTATGACGGCAGTATCGAGGTAAAGCATTTGCTTTCAGTGCTCTACCATGATGTGGGCATTGAATCTATCAAGGAGCAGGTTGAGAGAACCTTCGCAGGTCTAAAGATTGCCACCCAATATGGCTGCCATGCTCTGAGGCCAAGCCAGATAGTCCAATTTGACGATCCCGTTTCCCCTTCCATCTTCGACCAATTGGTTGAGGCTACCGGGGCAGAGAGCATCGACTGGCCAACTCAACTGGAATGTTGCGGCGCTCCTTTGTGGGGAGTGAACGACGAGCTTTCCATGGATTTAACTCAAAGAAAACTAACGGACGGCAAGCTACATGGTGCTGATTACCTCTGTACTGCTTGCCCCTACTGTCAGCTTCAATTTGACACGGTTCAAGAAAAGATTTCCTCGGAACGAAGTGGGGAGCATCATTTGCCTGCCATTCTCTATCCCCAACTTCTTGGACTGAGTATGGGTATCGATGCGGAAACCCTGGGATTGAAGCTGAATCAGCTGCCCATCGATGGCATCCAGAATTATTTGGCTGTATCCGAGAAGGTGCAAGAGGCTGTGAAAGCATGAAAGCCTATCAGCTCGATGTACTTGTAGTGAAGCGCTGTAAAGGAGAGTAACAAATGACAAATAACAAGACGGGCGCAGTGATGGTATTGGGCGGTGGTATAGCCGGAATGCAGGCCGCTCTCGATTTGGCAAATGCCGGATACTACGTTTACCTGGTGGAGAAATCCCCCGCCATCGGCGGCGTTATGGCTCAACTCGACAAGACCTTCCCTACCAATGACTGCGCCATGTGAATTATCTCCCCCAAACTGGTCGAGGTCGGCCGGCACTTGAACATAGAGGTGATTACTTACGCGGACCTGACAAAGGTCGAAGGGCAGAGCGGCAGTTTCAAGGTGAAGGTCAACAAGCGAGCGCGATACGTTGATCCAGATCTCTGCACCGGCTGTGGCATTTGTTACGCCAACTGTCCGGTGACGAATCAGCCATATCCAAAAGAGTTTCAGGATCAAGAACCAGGTCCAATACGAGATTAACCCGGGAGGAAGTATCCATGGCCGCAGGTGCATGTTCACAGGAGATGGTAGATATGGTGGAGCAGCCAGAGGTGGATTTCAGGGCCTTAGATGATCTGATCTTGGAGAGATTTGCGGGGGACAAAGAAAACCTCATCATGATTTTGCAAGCCATCAACAAGGAATACAATTACCTCCCCAGGCCTGCGCTAAATTACGTCTCAACCAGGTTAGATGTTCCGTTAAGTCAGATATATGGAATAGCTACATTTTATAGCATGTTTAGCCTGGTACCGAGAGGGAGGAATATCATTACTATTTGCCTTGGTACCGCCTGCCACGTACGTGGCGGCGAGCGTATCAAGGAGAGGCTTGAAAGCAATTTAGGAATAGCTGCTGGTGCTACCACTCAGGATATGCGTTTTACCCTAGAGACGGTTCGCTGCATCGGCTGCTGTAGTCTGGGCCCGGTTGTTACCGTCAATGATAAAGTATACGCCCGTACCGACTCAGAAAAGACAGTTAAAGTTTTAGAAGAGTATGAATAGAACTCCTGAACACAGGGAAAGTGCGGCTCATGAGAATAACTACCAAAGATGATTTGCAGAAGATAAGGGCCGAGGTGCAGAGTTCTCTCTATGTACCCAGCACCCTCAAGCTGAATATCGGTATGGCTTCCTGCGGCATAGCTGCCGGTGCCAAGGAAGTTTACGATAAAGCGCACGAGATATTTGATGAGCAGAATGTATTAGTGGCCAGAACCGGCTGTTTGGGGTTATGCGAGGAAGAACCACTGGTGGACATCCAGGCCCCAGGGCAGCCTCGTATCGTATACCGACGTGTCTCTGCGGACATTATTGGCGAACTCACGGAAGCTCATGAGAAAGCTGAGTACTCAAAGAAATACATTCTTGGTCAGATGAGGGATCCTCGCTCCATCCTTGAAGACGACATCGAGAATCCCTTGAGTGGAGTCTTTTCCACCAATGGAATTCCGACCTTGGAAGAAATCCCCTTCTATGACAAACAGCTGAAGATTGCTCTCAGAAATTGCGGTTATATCGATCCCGAATCCATTGAAGAGTACATTGGCCGCGGTGGTTATCTCTCACTTTTCCAGGCTCTGCACGAAATGGATCCGGAAGAGATTATTGAGGCTATCAAGATATCAGGACTGCGGGGAAGAGGTGGAGGCGGCTTTCCAACGGGGATTAAATGGGCGAGCTGCCGCAAAGCACATGGTGAGAAAAGATACGTTATCTGCAATGCAGACGAGGGTGACCCGGGTGCCTACATGGATAGAAGTGTTCTGGAAGGTGATCCTCACAGTATCTTGGAGGGCATGGTAATAGGGGCTTACGCCATCGGCTCTCATGAAGGTTTTATCTATGTGCGCAATGAATACCCGCTGGCTGTGGTGAGACTGGTTGAAGCCATAAAACAGGCTGAAAGCTGTGGCCTTTTAGGGAATGACATCTTGGGCAGTGGTTTCAACTTCACCATAACTATCAGCACCGGGGCAGGTGCTTTTGTCTGTGGTGAGTCAACGGCGTTGATGCGTTCTCTCGAAGGAAAGGTGGGCCGGCCACGAGCCAAATACATCCATACGGTGGAAAAGGGTTACCACGACAGTCCCTCGACCCTCAATAATGTGGAAACCTGGGCCAACGTACCGGCAATCATCGAAAAAGGGGCTGCATGGTATGCTTCTCTGGGTACCGAGAAAAGTAAGGGCACAAAGGTTTTCTCCCTGGTAGGCAAGGTAAAAAATACCGGTTTGGTGGAAGTGCCCATGGGTACCTCGTTGAGGACGATCATTTTTGACATCGGTGGGGGCATACTTAAAAAGAAAGAGTTCAAGGCCGTGCAGACCGGAGGCCCGTCAGGTGGGTGTGTGCCCACGGCACTATTGGATCTGCCGGTGGATTACGAAAGGCTCACCCAAGCCGGCTCCATGATGGGCTCTGGCGGCATGATCGTCATGGACCAGGATACCTGTATGGTGGACGTAGCCAGGTACTTTCTCGAATTTCTTCAGGAGGAATCCTGCGGCCAGTGCGTCCCCTGCCGAGAGGGCGTCAAGAGACTTTTGCAGATACTAACCGACATCTGTGCAGGCAAGGGTGAGGACGGGGACATTGAGCTGTTGGAAGACATCTCAGACACCGTAGTGAAACTTTCTCTTTGCGCCTTGGGAGGGACAGCCCCAAATCCAATTCTCACCACCCTGGCCTATTTTCGTGACGAGTATGAAACACATATCTACGATAAGAAGTGCCCGGGCGGTGTCTGCAAAGAGCTTTTCTATTATGAGATAGGCGAAGAGAATTGCAACGGCTGCCACGTCTGTTTTCTAAAGTGCCCCCAGGATGCTATCTCCGGCGAGAAGAAAGAGCTTCACACTATTGACCAGGAACTGTGCATCAAGTGTGCTATCTGTTATGAGGCGTGTAAGTTTGACGCCATAGCCATCAAGTAACAAGCGCGGAATGAGGAATTAAGATGGTAACCTTTACTCTCGATGGAAAAGAAGTCCAGGCCGAGGAGGGACTAACTATCCTCCAGGTTGCGGAGGCTAATAATATCCACATACCTACCCTCTGCAACCACAAGACCCTTGAACCTGCCGGACTGTGTCGTATTTGTTCAGGGG
>CAMYLW010000223.1 GCA_947259475.1 Thermodesulfobacteriota bacterium | reverse complement strand
TTGATCCAGGAGCACCCTGACTGCCAGCATACTATCCAGGCCTCCGGACATGAGACCAAGGGCACGAACTTTCGTGGATTTGTTCATACTCATCTCTATAATCGAACCTTCAGCCAATTCTTACCACTGTTCTCAGTTCGGCCAGGCACAGGGCTTAGGGCACGAGGCTCAAGGCACTATTATGTCATAACGCTCCCCTGCCTGCTGCCCGCTTGTCCCGAGCGTAGTCTCGGGGCTGCTAGCTGCCTACTGTCTGCTGGCCGTGGTCGCAGTGTTCCAGCAGCGGACACTCAGTGCATTTTGGCTTCCTGGCTTTACACACTTTCCGGCCGTGCTGAATGAGTTGGTGAGAGAAGAGCGTCCACTTCTCCTGAGGGATAAGTTCCATCAAATCAAATTCTATCTTCACGGGATCACGCTGCTGGGTGAGACCAATCCGTTGGGAGATTCGACCCACATGAGTATCCACCACAATCCCGGGCGTGTTGAAAGCTGTACCCAGTATGACGTTGGCCGTCTTCCTGCCGATACCGGGAAGTTTTACCAACTCCTCCAGACTGTCAGGCACCTCAGCCTGATGTTTTTCCAGCAATGCTGCCCCGCAGTTTTTCAAACTCTTGGCCTTATTTCTGAAAAATCCAGTGGACCGTATATCCTCCTCCAACTCTCCTGGGGGAGCATTGGCATAATCTGCTGCAGTTCGATATTTCTTGAACAACTTCTTGGTGACCTGATTCACCCTCTCATCCGTGCACTGAGCTGAGAGCACAGTGGCCACCAGAAGTTCCAGAGGGTTGCTGAAATCTAAACTGATATTGGCCTCAGGATAAGTCTTGTCAATGATGTCAAGGATTGCCGGCATGTCCTTCATGGCACCTCCGGTGAGCTCACTGCGTTCGCCGCATAGCGCATAGAGCATAGGGCATAGAGTGTGGATAAACAGTAAATGGTGAACGGTAAACAGATTAGGATGCGCAGCTCAACTGTTTATTGTTTATCATTTCCCGATCACTGTCTAATCCACCTTTTTTATCGCCAAATCTACACAACGGACAACGGACCACTGACAACTGACATCAGTGTTGGCTAAGAGTAACACAAATGGTTTCTTAGACCCACCCGCCTCAATTAGTTGTCAGACATTACTCTTTCTTGCTTGACCCAATAAAGCAGTTCGGTTAGCATCAGCCTTCCTTATCGACTCAGAACTCAATTAGGCATTATCGCTCAGTTGAGGTTAGAGGCTTGGCCATGGAAGCAGAAGTTTTTCCCTCAAAAGGCCAGATTGTGGCAGTATCCGTCAGCCAGCGCAAGGGCATTAAGAAGTCAAACCTACCTGAATGCAAGCTTCTTGAAGATGAAGGGTTAGACGGCGATGCCCACGCCGGGGACTGGCACCGGCAGGTTAGTCTCCTCGCCATGGAAAGTATCGATAAGATTCGTGGAAAAGGACTTGATGTCTCCCCTGGAGATTTTGCCGAAAATATCACCACCTCTGGACTGAAAATTTGGGAGCTTCCACTGGGGACGCGGCTGGCCGTCGGCAGTGAAGCGCTGCTGGAAGTTACGCAGATTGGCAAAGAATGTCACGACCGTTGTGCCATCTATCACCAGGTGGGAGACTGTGTCATGCCGAGGGAGGGAGTGTTTACTCGCGTCTTGCGTGGCGGCACTATCAGGCCTGGAGATGAAGTTCGCGTTTTGCCACAAGCTGATGGTTAACAACCTCTGGAATTTAATGATTCAATAGTGTAGGATAATGAGTTATAATCTCTCAATTTTTCAATCCCCAAACTTTACAATCTAGCTGACGGAGATCTCTTATGCACCTTAATATCATCTGCCCGTTCTGCGACAGAAAACACCCTGTTCCTTTTGATTTCGACGATGTGTATGATTGCGACTGTGGTGCCAGTTACTGGATCGGTAGTAGTAGTCTACTCGAAAATGAAATGACCATGGTCTCAAAATCCGTCTTGCCCAGCGACCTCGTGCGGCTTACTGAAGATGAGGACCTGGGATTGTGCCAAGTGGTGGTGAACAAGGAGTTCGATCAACTTATCTCACTCATACAGTCAGATGAGACGCCGGAAATGCGTTTCTCTAAATATGACCGCTCCGCTCAGCTGGCCCTCGTCTGGATGAAGAGACCATGAGCGTTTCGGTTTATATCTTTCCCCTTCTTCAATGTATTCCTGACACATTCAGCCACTGTTCGACGATGCTCGTATTCCAATTTTCCCATTGCGGAGTGAAGCGGAGCTGACTCGTGGGGACGTTCCGGCTGGCTCTCATTTCAATGCCCTGGCCCCTGGCCAATCGCCCCTCCATACAATTAGCCACCCTCAAGAGTTTCCTCAGAGAAAAGGCACCAGAGGTAGAGACCGATTGCTATCATCCTTACCTCCAGGTCGGCAATCTCCTGGGAATTCAGGCTTATAACAACATTGCCGAGCGAACCTGGATGGCGGAGGCTATTTACGGTTATCTCTTGAATCCAAACAAAAGGGCTGAGATCCTGGATCTGGTTCGTAAAGAACATGCTTCCCGAACCAAAACGGCTCCTCCGGACCTGAAAACTATATCCAGTGAAATTCATCGTTTGCACCAAGGTCACCATTTCGATCTGGAATGGTCGTCCTACGATCTCGTCGGCTTTTCCATCTGCCTTTCGCAATTGACCTCGTCACTCTATATGATCAGGCAGATTCGCGCCCGCCACCCCAGTTGCCGTATCGTGGTTGGTGGTTCCAGTTGTGCTGGTGAGTTGGGCTATTCCTTGCTCGCCAACCTACCCGAAATCGATTTCGTGGTGAGCGGCGAGGGTGAGCTGCCGCTGCTGGAGTTAATTAACCGAATCAAAAAGGATGAACTGAAAGGTGATGAGTCTTCTGGAATACTGTGGCGGGATGCACAGGGGAACATCAGAGGGGGAGAACTCAAGCAACTTCCGGATCTCAATGATCTTCCGGTACCGGAATACCGTGACTACTTTGATGAATTGAGCCGACAGCCCCGCCTGGCCACTTTGGTACCCAGCCTGCCTATGGAAACCTCCCGGGGATGCTGGTGGCATCGAGTCAAGACGGGCTCGGTGGAGCGAGCCTGCAAATTCTGCAATCTGAATCTCCAGTGGTGGGGTTACCGGAGCAAAGAGCCGCTCCAGGTAGCACGGGAGATGGAGGAACTGGCTGCACAGTACGCCAGCCTCAAGTTCTTTTTTGTTGATAACATCCTCGACAACAACAAGCTCCATGAGCTTTTCAGATGCATCAATGATGTAGAGCGTGATTTTGAGATTTTCACTGAACTCAGGGCACCGGTATCGCGTTCCGACCTCATCCAAATGCGACGAACTGGGGTCACCCAGGTACAGGTTGGCATTGAAGCACTGAGCACAAGACTCTTGCGAAAAATCAACAAAGGGACCACGGCTATCCAGAATATCGAGATCATGAAACATTGCGAAGAGCTGGGTATCCAGCATCTGTCCAACCTTATGCTTGGATTTCCTGGAAGTGATGCTGAGGATGTGGCGGAGACCCTCAATAACCTAAGGTTTGTCATGCCATTTCAGCCCCTGCGCAAAGTGCGCTTCTGGCTGGGCCAGAGCAGCCCGGTTGCCCTTCACCCAGAAGAGTATGGCATTCGGCGCATCACCAATCACCCGCATTATAAAAGATTGCTTCCGGGTTCCCTGGCGAACTCTCTCTGCTTGATGGTCAAGACCTACGTGGGTGATCGGACCAGGCAAAAGAAACTTTGGCGCCCCGTAGCCCGCGAGATTGAACGTTGGCAGCAGCGCTATGCATCACTGCGCCGGCAACATTCCCAGACACCCTTACTGAGCTATCGGGACGGAGGGGATTTTCTCCTGATTCGCCGGCGCGCCGAGGGTTCTGAGATGGAGACCTTTCGCCTGCGGGGATCCTCCCGCGCTATTTACCGCTTTTGCGAAACACGTCGAACCTTAGAAGAAATCCGCAGGGAATTTCCTCATTTCTCCTCGGAAAAGCTTCAGACCTTCATTTCACATATGGTTGGCAAACTTCTCATGTTTCAGGAGGGGAGGCACGTCCTCAGCCTGGCGGTCAGCGAGGAACCACACAAGGTGCTATGCGATCCGGGGAAGTAAACATTAGGCGGTAAAAAAATCGGCAGTCTGCTGGAGTGACTAAAAATTCGAAATCACAAATCTCAAATAACAAACAAATCACAATGACCGAAATTCGAAATCACAAACCTTTACATCATCTTACAATAAGAGAGTTCCAAACATGTTTTGGTCATTGAAACTGGGGACCCGCCCGCAGGGTGGGGAGTCCGGAGGACCAATATTGGAATTTGGA
>CAMYLW010000222.1 GCA_947259475.1 Thermodesulfobacteriota bacterium | reverse complement strand
GAATATCGAATATCGAACAAGGAATTTCGAACAGCAGAAGTTTTTGAAAGCAATGAGACAATGTTTCTCACTTCGATATTCTGCGGTTCCTTGTTCTGCGGTTCTGCGGTTCATATTCTCGAAGACTTGATAGCTGATAGTTGAATGCTGAGTACTGACCGAGGAGACTGGATCCGATTTTGTGGCCCTCTCAGTGGGCAGTCCAGAGCCGGGTCCTTGGGGTCCGGATTCTTTACTGGTAGCAATGAGGTATACAGACTGTTCCGGTGGAAAAAATGGGATTAGAGTTTCTTGTTACAACGGTTGCACAGATAACTGTCGTCCTTCAGGATCTTATCCTGGGTTATAGCCTCTTCCTCCGCAATGTGCGACAACTCCTCTTCGGTTAAGCAATCTTTGCAGATTATCTCTCCTTTATTTGAATCAATGAGGCCTAATATGTTGTCCGCATCTACGTTTGCCATATCTGTACTCCCTTCTCTCCAGAAGGCAATTTATTGCTTGCGATTTCACTATCGAGATGTGTTGTGGTTGGCTCTGCAATTACGACTCATGCGCAGGCAGAATAGCCCGAACCGGTCCAGAATGTCAAACTAAGCAGTTATTCAATATCGAAAACCTGGTCCTTTGGACTCTGTCAGAGTTGAAAGACTTTGATGGTAAAGATTGCGAACGGTTTTGGTGTACTGGAGAAATAGAAATTCCAAATCACAAATCACAAATAACAAACAAATAACAATGATCAAAATTCAAAATTCCAAACCTGTTTTGGTCATTGAGTATTAGAATTTGAGATTTGTTTGTAATTTGGTGCTTGGAATTTGAGATTTTGCAATGTTCCTACCACTCCAGCAGATTTCCGCATGAAGGAAAGACGCCAAGAGCCCCCTCTGGGGTTGGTTCAAAGCCGGGTCCTCCTCCGCATAGAGAGATCTATGGGTTGCATTTTTTAAATGTTTCCGCAACTATGTTCGACTATGGGGGCTAAGGCTCAGGCGATGTGCGATGTGGGATGCGGATAAGGATGTGATTATGGAAGGATAGGAAACGTGATGGAAAATATAAAAGCAGTTGGCTTTGACCTCTTCAATACTCTTATTACCATGGAACTCCTTGCACTGAAGGATGCCCTGACAAGGCTCACCGCCAGTCTTAAGGAAAACGGCTTCGCCATTGACCACGGCCAATTTGTGAAGGCTCACAGTGAAGCGGTGCTGGACTTTTTAGAACAGACCAAGCGAGATGGGAGGGAAAGTCACAACAGGTTCTGGATCAGCACTGCTCTAGCCAAACTAGGTCATGATGTTTCGCCGGACGATCCCCATATCTCGGCCGCCGTTGACCTCTATTTCTCGGCATTTATTCAGCATGCCATGATCATTCCTGAAACCAAGGAAATGCTTGCTACTCTTCAAGACCGGTACCGTATAGGGCTACTCTCCAATTTCACTCATCCCCCCGCTGCCAGGAACCTGATAACCCAACTCGAGCTGGAACCTTTCTTTGAGGTGGTGCTCATTTCAGGGGATCTGGGGTATCGCAAGCCACATGGTTCGGTTTTCGAAGAACTTATTGACCAATTGGGCGTTCAGAGAGATGAGATCGCTTTCGTTGGAGATGACCCGGAGGCGGATGTGGTAGGCGCCTTAAGGGCCGGTCTGCAGCCCATCTGGACCACCTATGTGCGAGACAACAACATTTCGCCTGCCCCTGGAATGATGGGGCCGACTGATGATGATCCGGGTCCAGAGGTGCCGAGGATTTCCAACTGGCAAGACTTGCTTGCTCTGCTGAACGCCAACTCCTAGATGAAGGAAGAGCCAAAATTATTTTCATTAGCTTTTTAGCGGCAGTGTACTATCCTTCCCGGTAATCATTGACTTTCCCCGACAAGGTTGCTACCGTGAATATGTCGCTAGGGGTGGTTGACTGAGAGCCTGGCATAGGACCAGGTAACCCTTTGCACCTGATCTGGGTAATACCAGCGTAGGGAAGCGGCAAGACCTCAGAGCATCTCGACCGCAGTCAGAACTCACTTTCTTCCCAAGACGCTCAGAATGCCGTTTTCCCACGCAGGGAAAGCGGTTTTTTATATGAAAAAGCACGGCGGTGATTCCCTCATTCAGGTTGAAGACCTTTCGAAAGCCTTCTCCCGAGGCAGTGATACACTGCAGGTCCTCCAGCAGATTAGCCTGAGCGCTGAACCCGGAGAACTCATTGCCATCATCGGACCCAGCGGCTGTGGAAAGAGCACTTTTTTCAACATCTTGGCTGGACTGATCTCGCCTGACGGTGGCAGCATATCTCTCAATAGCAAAAAGGTCCCTCATCTTCGAGGCAGAATGGCGTACATGCAGCAGAAAGACCTTTTGCTTCCTTGGAGAAACACATTGGATAACGCCATCCTGGGCATGGAGATTCAGGGGGAACACAAACGGATGGCACGTGAGCAGGCCCGCGATCTGCTAAAAACGTTCGGTCTGGAGGGTTTCGGAGATCGTTATCCTCAAGAGCTTTCTGGCGGCATGAGACAACGCGTCGCCTTGATGAGAACTATTCTCTGCAAGAAGGACATCTTGTTGCTGGATGAGCCGTTCGGTGCGCTGGACGCTATTACCAGAAGCATCATGCAAAAATGGTTGCTGAAGGTGTGGGGTCAATTCGGGCCTTCCATTTTACTGGTTACTCATGATGTTGATGAGGCACTTATTCTAGCTGATCGGATATATGTCATGACTTCTCGGCCGGCATCGATCAAGGGATCACTCCAGGTGGAGCTCCAACGGCCGAGGAAAATTACCGAGCCGGACATGGTCAAATGTAAAGAATACCTCCTTGGACTCCTGGAAGACGAACTAACGGTCCCAGAGTCATGAAAACTCGCTTGGTAAATACTGCATTGCCTGTGGCCCTTTTAGGGATTTTGGGACTGTCTTGGGAAGCTTCGGTGCATTTCTTCGAGATACCTTCGTACATATTGCCCGGGCCCTGGGAAATAGTGAAGGTCATGTGGCAACGCATGGATCTTTTTGCCGCTCATGGTGTTGTTACCCTGATCGAAATAGTTTTGGGTTTTTGGCTGGCCCTGGTGGTGGGACTCACCCTGGCTGTTCTCATCCACGCTTCGCGGATCATTGAAAGATCCTTCCTCCCTTTGATTATCTCGTCTCAGACAATTCCCGTGTTCGCCATTGCACCGCTTTTGATCCTGTGGTTTGGCTACGGGATCGGATCAAAGGTAGTAATGACGGCAATTATCGTCTTTTTCCCCATTGTGATTAACACGGTAGAAGGACTCAAGGCAGCAGATCCTGACACCTTAGCCCTGCTGCAAATACTCGAAGCCTCACCGGGGCAGGTGTTTTTCAAAGTTCGTGTGCCTCAATCACTTCCTTTTGTTTTTTCGGGAATCAAGATTGGAGTGGCCGTAAGCGTTATTGGAGCGGTTATAGGGGAGTGGGTTGGGGCTAAGGAAGGTTTAGGATATCTAATGATCCACGCAAATGCCCAGCTTCAGGTGGAACTCGTGTTTGCTTCAATCTTCTGGCTGTCCATTTTGGGAATGGGCTTATATGGACTTGTGGTGGTGGTGGAGCGTTTGCTCATTCCCTGGCGACATGGTGGAGGAAGCGATTGAAGATTTTAGATTGCAGATTTTAGATTTGGGATTACATATTAATCGCAAATTTGCATCGAGGAGATTAGCCATGACATACAGAACAAAAATATTGCCGGTATTGATTCTTGGTCTGTCCTTGTTTTTTGGACTGTTCTCAAAGGCTGCGGCTTTGGATAAGGTGAGTTGCATGTTGGACTGGTTCCCGAATCCAGACCATGCGCCGGTGTATGTGGCCAAAGCCAGAGGTTTTTTTGAAGAACAAGGTTTAGACGTGGATATCATGGTGCCAGCTGACCCCAACGACCCGCTGAAACTGGTTGCCGCCGGAAAGATCAACTTTGCCATCAGCTATCAGGCGAGCGTAATAACGGCACGTTCACAAGGATTGCAGGTTGTTTCCATCGGTGCCCTCGTACAACATCCTTTGAGCAGCATCCTTTATTTGAAATCATCTGGCTTCAAGACTCCAGCCGACCTCAAAGGCAAGCGTATCGGTTATTCGGTTGAACCACTTTACCGGGTGCTCTTTGAGGCCGTGGCTGAAGGGGCTGGTCTCCAAACATCTGATTATGATATTTACCGGGTAGGATTCAATCTGGCGCCGTCCCTTCTAAGCGGCAAAGTGGACGCTGTCGTAGGTGCTTTTAGAAATTACGAGGCCATACAGATTGAGCTGGAGGGCAGGGAGGTGGGTATTTTCCCCCTGGAAGAACACGGAGTTCCTGATTTCTATGAG
>CAMYLW010000221.1 GCA_947259475.1 Thermodesulfobacteriota bacterium | reverse complement strand
GCAGATAACTAAGGGCCAGAACGTGCGCCTCAGCCAAATCACACACATGTACGTAATCACGCACACAAGTGCCGTCGGGGGTTGGGTAGCTGGAGCCAAAGATTCTCACCTCATCTCGATGGCCGAGGGCCGTCTGTAGCACCAGGGGAATCAGGTGAGTTTCAGGATGGTGCGACTCACCGAGACCTCCCTTGGGATCAGCTCCGGCCGCGTTGAAGTAGCGTAGAGAAACATATTTCAAGCCATAGGCAGTGTTATAAGCGGCAAGGATCTGCTCAAAGAAATGTTTGCTCAGACCGTAAGGGTTTATCGGGTTCTTGGGATGGGTCTCTGGAATGGGAATTTCCTGCGGTTCGCCGTAGACGGCGCAGGATGAAGAGAAAATAATCTTATCTACGCCGGCCTTCAGCATGGCGTTGAGAAGGTTGAGCCCGTTTACCAGATTGTTGCTGAAGTATTTGTCGGGCGAGGTTACTGATTCGCCCACATAACAAAAGGCGGCGAAGTGAATAACCGCCTCAATTGGAAAACTTTCGAACAACTGGGTGAGCGCTTGCTGGTCTCCCAGGTCAGCGTGAACGAAATGACCATCCAGAACAGCCTCACGGTGGCCGTAGCAAAGATTGTCCGCAGTCACAGGTTCGTGGCCAGCATTTATCAAGCTGAGTAGGGTATGGCTGCCGATGTAGCCGGCACCGCCCGTAACCAAAATCATTATTAAAATCCCGTAGTATGGGGTAAATCCAACTTATTGAGGGCTTATTTCACATAAAGCAAAGACTGTCAACCCGGATATTTCATGAATTGCTGTCGCGAGACCCCGAAGATGGGCGTGCCACCTGGCAACCGTCCCGCGGTACCGCGGGATTGGTTCCGAGGCGTACCTGAACGGTACGTCGCAGGGACCGACACCCGAGGATGCCAGGAAGGACGGCCATATCCGTGGTCGCAGCAAGTGATTCAGGAAATATCCGGGTTAAGGGCTGAAGGTGGCAAAGTTACGCAGATTCAAGAAAATTTCCTTGAAGGCACCTGTTGGTTTCGCTATAGTTGCGGCACAATTCTTGTATGAGGAGGCACTGATATGGCTGTAGCCGAGAAAATTAAGGATGCTATTGAACGCTCGTCGTGGATCCGCAAAATGTTCGAAGAGGGAGCTCGACTTAAAGCTCTCTACGGTGCAGACAAGGTTTTCGATTTCAGCCTTGGCAATCCGGACTTGGAGCCGCCCGAGGGCTTTCGTCAAGCGCTACATTCAGTTATTGCTGAGGTACCCACCGGCGCTCATGCCTATATGGCCAATGCAGGGTACCAAGAGACACGTGCTGCGGTTGCCGCATATGTGAGCCGAGAACAGGGGGTTGAGGTCAGCGCTGAGCATGTGGTCATGACCTGCGGAGCTGCGGGGGGGCTGAATTGTATTTTGAAAACACTTCTCGATCCCGGTGATGAAGTGATTGTTTCAGCACCGTATTTTGTGGAATACGGCTTTTATGCGGACAATCACGGTGGCCGGATACAGGTGGTTTCCACCCGGGAAGATTTTTCCCTTGATCTGGAAGCTATTGAAGCAGCGATAAATAAGCGAACCAAGGTGGTCTTAATCAATTCCCCCAACAATCCTACCGGGCAGGTGTATGATCGCGATTCCTTGGAAGACCTCGGGGACCTGCTAAGCTCCAGCACCAGCAAATTGGGGAGAAATTTGTATCTCGTCTCTGATGAACCCTACAGGAAAATCGTCTATGACGGTGTCGCAGTGCCCAGTATCCTGGAGAGTTATCCGAACAGCATTGTGGCCACTTCTTATTCTAAAGATGTCTCCTTGCCGGGAGAGCGTTTGGGCTACCTGGTGGTTCATCCTGAGGCAGATCAGGCTGATAGTTTAGTGGGTGGTATCATTCTGGCCAACAGGATTCTTGGCTTTGTCAATGCTCCCGCCCTGATGCAGAGGGTGGTGCAACACCTCCAGGGAACCTGTGTGGACGTTAGTGTGTACCAGGCTCGTCGGGATCGGTTTTGCCAGGGGCTGAACGATGCCGGCTACGGTCTTATCAAGCCACGGGGAGCCTTTTACCTGTTCCCCAAAAGCCCCATTCCTGATGACGTCGCTTTTGTCCGCTTGCTTCAGGAAGAAAACATCCTGGTCGTACCCGGAAGCGGTTTTGGGGGTCCTGGATATTTTCGAATTGCCTATTGCGTTGATGAACAGACCATTGAAAACGCCATGCCGGGGTTTGCCCGGGCACGAGAGAGAGCTCTAGAGGGATAAAGCTAAGAACAGAAGTCAGGGGGCATAGAGCATGGAGCATAGAGAAATACAGCTGGCAGCTAGCAGCGGACAGGATAGGATTATTAACGAATTACCTAATTTTCTAATTCTCTAATCAACGAATTCTCGAATTAACGAATGGACCAATTAGCTGGATTTGCTCTCGGTAGAGCTGCAAGGTACAATAAAAATTGTAGCCTGAGAGATAGATAATGGAAGCAAGTTACCTCAAAACACACAGCGAAGGCAGTCTTCAAGAACGAATTGAATCTGCTCTGGGGATTCTTGAGAACTGCCGTCTCTGCCCAAGACACTGTGAGGTAAATCGTCTGGAAGGTGAAGTGGGCGTGTGCAAGACTGGGCGCCAGGCAATGATCTCAAGTTACAGCCCCCATTTTGGCGAGGAGGATCCTCTGGTTGGCAGGGGAGGTTCCGGGACAATCTTCATGACCCACTGCAACCTGGGCTGTATATTCTGCCAGAACTACGAGATCAGTCATCTATCTGAAGGTGTTTCTGTAGGTGCGGCTGACTTGGCTCAAACGATGCTATCTCTGCAGCGACGTGGTTGTCATAACATCAACTTCGTAACTCCCACCCACATGGTGCCTCAGATTTTGGAAGCTCTGCCCGAGGCTATTGAGGGAGGTCTTCAGGTTCCGCTTGTCTACAACTGCGGGGGCTACGAGGAGGTGGACACCCTGCGATTGCTGGAGGGGGTCTTCGATATTTATATGCCGGATTTCAAATTCTGGGACGCCAAAGAGGCCGCTCGTTTCTGCTCAGCGCCTGATTATCGTGAAAAGGCGTGCATTGCTGTGAAGGAGATGCATCGACAAGTGGGAGACCTCGCCCTGGACCAGGAAGGGATTGCCCAAAGTGGCCTACTCATTCGCCACCTGGTGATGCCGGATGGACTGGCGGGTAGCCGCGAGATCATGCGGTTTCTCGCCAACGAAGTATCCAGGGACACCTACGTCAATGTGATGGGTCAGTATCGGCCCTGTGGTGAGGCCCATGAATTCCCTGAGTTGAGACGTTCCATCACAGTAGAGGAGTACCGCGACGCTGTCACCATGGCTCAGGAAGAAGGAATTCATCGGCTCGACGAGCGCAAGTTGAGCCGATTGTTTCAGTGGTTGTAATGGTTGATGAAAAAGAAATGTGATGGCTATGCCGGAGCGCATTCTTGTCATAGGGGACATACACGGGTGCCTCGACAAGCTCGAGTTGCTGTGGGAGAGAATCGACCCGCGCCCCGGGTTGGATCAGCTCATTTTCCTCGGTGACTACATAGACAGAGGTGATGACTCAAGCGGGGTATTGGACTATCTGCTGGAACTGAAGGAGATCTATACTGATACCGTTTTCTTGATGGGAAACCACGAGAAAATGTTTAAGGATTTCCTCGCAGGGGTTGATCGAGCTCTCTTTATCTATAACGGCGGTGAATCCACCCTCAAGAGTTACTTGGTGAGAATGGAAGACTACTGGGAGGGCAGGCAGGGAGTTTTGGATGAGGAGGCCCTGAATCAATTGGTACCTGAACAGCACCGAGGCTTTCTCGAGGAACTAAAGCTTTATTACGAGACGGATGGTTACATCATGGTTCACGCCGGACTCAAACATGGTGTGCCCCTGGAGAATCAGAGCCTGGACGACCTGGTCTGGATCCGGGAAGAATTTATCTACTCGGAGGAGGATTTTGGTAAACGGGTGATCTTTGGCCATACTCCCTTTGTACGGCCCCTGGTGCTCCCCAACAAAATTGGAATTGATACCGGAGCCGTTTACGGCAACAGTCTCACCTGTGTCATTCTGCCCGATCTGAAGTTCATCAGTGTTTAGGCACATAGAGTAAGAAATCAGGGGTCGGGGGTCAGGGATCAGCCTCCTTCGCCTGATGGCTTCGGCGCGCCAAGGAGGACGGAGAACAGAAGACGGAAGACAGGTCGGTTAATTAGAAAATTAGTCAGACACATTAATTGTTTACCGCTTACCGCTTACTGCTCACTGCTTACCGTTGACCATTTACCGTTTACGAATTGCCAGTTGCCGAATGGACTAATCGACTAATTCCCTAATTCTCG
>CAMYLW010000220.1 GCA_947259475.1 Thermodesulfobacteriota bacterium | reverse complement strand
TTAACTCCAAAACACTATTAATCAACGCATTGTATTATCTCATACCCTGTAAAAATTTTCCTCTGATCACTTCTTGCACCGACTTTGCCTCAATTTTGCTTTCCAACCAGGAGACCAAATCCAGATAAAGAAAAGACCGGGATTCGAAGGAATCAAATGATATTTTATCCAATTTATTTTTTAGTTGGAGAAAGGAATCTCTTAGGTCTCTTGGATTTTTATTCATTGCGCTTCGCAAGAATTTCAACATCTCTTGTTGCACCTGGTTGAGGTCTTCCATTTTAGCCAGGAATCGATAAACAGATTTTACGAGATACTCCAACAAGTTAAAATGTCCCAATTCATAATGAGCAATCAGATGCAGAATCCTTGCATAGCATTGAATGTCTCCCCGTAAATTTCCAACCTTTAAATTGATGATTTTATTGAGATACTCAATGGTATTTCCATAGTCACCACTGCCAAAATAAAGGCAGGCAATTTTGTAATAAAATAATAAAACATGATGCTGGTCCAGATACAAATTGTAAGCTTTTAACTTCTTTTCCAAAGGCTTTACCAAGGCCAAGCCATCCGTAAAGGTCCCTTCTAAAAAGTGCATATTCAAGCGAGTAGAATAGAGATAAATGAAAAAAAAGACGAGTCCTTTTTTGATGTTCCGCGAAAATTAAAAGGAGACGATGGGAGAGCCCCTTTTTTCTCTTGCTTTTTCCCACCGCCCTGTAGTAGTAGAAGACGACATAATTTGGGTACCCGTAAGGGTTTAATAGGGAATCCCGTGGAAGTCGGGAGCGGTCCCGCCGCTGTCATCCCGACCTCATCACCACGGCAACATTGTGCAGGTGGGGTTAGACATCTCCGGTACACACCGGGACGAGAAGGTTACTGGCAAAAGTAAAGCCAGAATCCAGCCCGGTGTTAAAGTCACTGCCCAGTAAGTCCCTCTACAGCGTTTGGGATGAAGCGGGGTGGGAAGGCGAGCCGGAGATCGGGAGAGCCAGAAGACCTGCCGTCTTTCCAGAAGCGTCAACAATGGTAAAGTTGCCGGTTCGCGGTACGAGGATACCAAGGCTTTTTTATTGTGCGCCCGGCAAGGGGAAGTGTTAGCCAAGTAGGTCGGGTGGTTCTGCAAAGCAGGTTCACCCGACACCAGCTGTGTCGGATCAACCTCGCAAGCCCGTGTAGTACTGCACGGGGCTCGCGAGAACGATCCGACCTACCCCTGCTTTGGGAGAGGAAGGTTATTGAGGCAGAAAATGAGAATCAACAAGGTTGTCAAAGTACTGTACTTGCTTGTTCTAGTTGCACTACTTCTGCCGGCGTCACCCATATACGGGCACGGAGATAAAAGGCCAATGAAAAAAGGAATCCTTCTGGTGGCTTTCGGTAGCACTATTCCCGAGGCCCAAGTATCGTTTGAGAACATCGAACAGTCGGTTAAGAAAACTTTTCCCGGGGTGCCCGTTTACTGGTCTTACACTTCTCGGATTATTATCAAAAAGATGGCTAAGGAGGGGAAGCACTTGGCTACACCCGCAGAGGCCCTGGCCAAGATGATGCGGGAGAATTTCACCCATGTGGTTGTGCAATCGCTTCATACCGCACCTGGAGCGGAATTCCATAGCATGCTGAAAAACGTGCACAAATTTGCCGGCATGGACAAGGGTATCAAAAAGGTTATGGTTGGCTACCCTCTGATGGCCACAAGCGAGGACGTACAAAGGGTAGCAGAGGCAATCATCAAAGTAATTCCCAAGGAACGCAAGAAGAAGGAGGGGGTAGTTTTGATGGGCCACGGCACCCATCATCCTGCCAATGTCTATTATGCGGCCTTGAACTACCATGTGCAGAAATTGGACCCTAATATTTTTGTGGGTACGGTGGAGGGTTGGCCGGAAATAGACGAGATAAAGGCTGACTTGAAGAAGAGAAGAATCAAACGAGTTTATTTGATGCCGTTCATGTCCGTGGCTGGAGATCATGCCAGAAACGACATGGCAGGACCGGAGCAAGACTCCTGGAAATCCATCTTGGAAAAGGAAGGAATCCAATGCGTGTCTGTGCTCAAAGGCACAGCTGAATTCCAGGAGTTCGTGGATATTTGGGTTGATCATTTGAGATCCGCGTTTAGTCATTTTGACTGATGTTTCACCCCCACCCTAACCCTCCCCCGTCAAGGGGGAGGGGATTCCCGAGGCGAGTCTCAATTCCCCCCTCCCCTGGCGGGAGGGGTTAGGGGGAGGGGGAGGGGGTGCTAAGCAGTATCCCAACAGAGGGAGAATCTTATTGCCTGACTCGAATCAAACCTCACCAAACCTTCAGGAGATTCGCGGCCGACTGACTGCCTCCAGGAGAGTTTTTGTCATCGGTCTGGTACTCCTGGCGATAGTATCTTTTTTATCAGTTCTAGGAGCCACCGGAATCGGCCACTTGCAGATCCCGTGGGAGACTGTGATGGCTGCCATTGGTGAGGGCTTGGGTCTTTCTCCGGCTGGATCTGTGGAACGCACTCCCCTGGTGGTGGTCTTTGACATTCGTTTGAGTAGGGTGATTCTTTCTTTTCTGGTGGGATCTGCCCTGGGGGTGGCCGGAGTTGTTTTCCAGGGAGTCCTGAGGAATCCACTGGCTGATCCTTTCACCATAGGTGTTGCCAGCGGTGCCGCCTTCGGAGCAGCCCTGGCTTTTGCTCTGGGATTGGGGGGAGCCTCCTACCTGGGGCTGGGTACCATTCCACTGTTGGCACTCGTGGGAGCCCTGGGTGCTCTGGCCCTGGTGGTTATTCTCGGCCGGGTACAAGGACGCTTACGAAGGGACACATTGGTGCTGGCCGGAATAGTTGTAGCGACGTTTCTCTCCGCCCTCATTGCTTTGATCAAGGCCCTGGATGAAGAGGCGGTTTCGGCGATTGTTTTTTGGGTAATGGGGAGTTTTCAGGGACGAGGCTGGATCCATGTAGCTTTTTCCCTGCCCTATCTGCTCCTGGGTTTGTATCTAGTGGCAAAATATGCCCGGGAACTGGACATTATGACGATGGGGGAAGTGCAGGCACGTCAACTCGGGGTTGAAGTGGAACGAGTGCGCCGCCGGCTTCTGGTTGGAGCTAGCCTGCTTACAGCCGCAGCAGTATCGGTTTCCGGAGTAATCGGCTTTGTGGGTCTCGTGGTTCCCCATCTGGTGCGCATGACCATGGGAGCGGCGCATCAGAGGCTCATGGTTTTCAGCGGACTCCTCGGGGGCCTTGCCTTGCTCTGGTCTGATGTGGTATCACGCACCCTTTTACCTGGTGGTGAGGAGCTCCCGGTTGGCGTGGTCACTGCTCTGATTGGCGGACCTTTTTTCTGCCTTCTCCTCAAGCGGAGGAGGGGAGGCGTGATTCTTGATTAGCGTCCAAGGCTTGACCGCGAAGTACGGGGATCGAGTAGTGCTGCATGGGTTGGATTTCCATGTTGGCAAAAGCGAACTCGTTGGGCTGCTCGGTCCAAACGGAAGTGGTAAAAGTACTCTACTTCTTTGTCTTAGCAAGGTCGTGCCTTTGCACGCGGGTGAGGCAACTGTGTCCGGCCGCGAGCTTTCGGCCTACTCTGCTCGTGAGTTGGCGTTGGTGGAAGCCTCGGTGCCTCAACGTCTAGAGATTTCTTTTCCTTTTAGGTGTATTGAAGTGGTACTTATGGGGCGCTATCCACACCAACGTGAGTTTGGCAGTGATAGCGACGAAGACTTGACCAGAGCTATGGAGGCCATGCGCCTTACTGACACCTTGGATCTAGCGCAACGGCGGATCACTGAGATTTCCGGAGGAGAAGCACAGCGGGTGCTTATTGCTAGGACCCTGGCCCAAGAAACAGAACTCCTGCTGCTCGATGAAGCCACAGCCAACCTGGATGTGGCTCACAAGATGCAGATGTTCGACCTCTTCTCGGAAAAGAACAACCAAGGTGCTACTTTCCTGTGCGCTATGCATGATTTGAATCTGGCAGCCCTTTACTGCCAGCGTTTGATTTTTCTGAAAAACGGGCGCATCAGCGTTGATGGCCCTACCATGGAGACGTTTACTGAGGAGAATCTGTCAAAGATCTATGAGACAGAGGTCAGAATTATCCCGCACCCCGACACTGGTGTACCTCAAGCGATGTTTGTGCCAGGGGAGAAAAGCGCGGAGCGCTTTTCAAACTAGGAACTAGGCACTAGGGACTAAGCACAAGGTCAAACACTGGAGATCTGACGGCGAACAAGATGTCTCGTTTTAGTCGATACACAATGGCTGTGCTACTCATTTTGGAGTTGCTGCTGTTTCTACCAAAGATGGCTCCTGCCGAGGTGAGAATAACCGACGACCTGGGGCAGGTCATTTCCTTGGAGGGGCCTGCCAGGAGAATCATTTCACTCTATGGAGCTTACAGTGAAATTTTTTTCGCCATGGGACTAGAAGGCCGTTTGGTGGCCCGGACCAGGGCGGATCTTTTTCCTCCGGCTATTTTAAGCAAACCGAGTGTGGGAACCCACCTCAGGCCCAACATGGAGTTGGTGCTGGGGTTGCAGCCGGATCTCATAATTCAAGCCTCCGGAAGGAAATATGGACACGAGGTCATCCGGCAGATAGAGGAAAGAGGGTTAGTAGTAGCTTCCTTTCAGCCAAATACTTTTGAGGAGCTTTTCTCAGTCATTCACAGGCTGGGAACTCTCACTGGAGATGAGGAAGCGGCCGACCGGCTAGTGAAGCAATTGCGGGGTCGACTCCAGCAATTGAGCCAGAGGCTGATCGCAGCGGAGCACCGACCCAGTGTGTTTTTTGAGGTACGTTATCCAAATCTCCTGGGGGCAGGACAACAATCCATTGTGAATGATGTGATTTTGAAGGCCGGGGGCATCAACTGTCTGCCAAACAGAAAGAAACTGGTTCGGATCAATATCGAAACCCTGGTTGGCTACAATCCTGAGGTGTACGTGGTCCAAAAAGGTCCCATGAACCGAAATCCGGCCGAGCCAAAATCCCGGCCCAATTTTCGGGTCATAAAGGCGGTGGAAGAGGGTCGGGTCCTGTTCGTGGATGAGCACATTTTTTCCCGGCCAGGACCCAGGTCGGTGGAAGCGGTGGAGAAGTTGGCGAGGTCGGAGTGGCCCATCCAACCTCGGCTGCGTGCGCCCTTGGGGATCGTGGAGATTTTCACCAGCGCCTTCGATCCATCGACCTCGCGAATCACATGGCGATATCGAGCACCGACCCATGTCACCGGGGCATCGTCCGCTTCGTCAAAGTCAAATTTCCATGGAAGATTTGGCACGACGCGCACTCTTGCCGAACCCGCGATATCGCCGACCCTGACGGTGATCGTTGACGCATAGTGCTTTCCGTCCAAGTCAGTTGCTCTGAACGTGGCACCATCGGCGGTACCACCGCCGGAGATTTCCAGCACGGGCGACTCGACGTCTTTGATGAATTGGCCCA
>CAMYLW010000219.1 GCA_947259475.1 Thermodesulfobacteriota bacterium | reverse complement strand
GCATCGTCGCAGCCATTGCTTGTGGGGTCTTGAGCCGGTTTAACCCCCAGAAGAAAGGTGAACTGGTAGTACAGCTGGTCTGGCTTCGAAGAAGGGTTGAAATCTTGAGCTGCTCTCCTTCAACCAGCCCGGACATTTCATGAATTGCTGTCGCGAGACCGCGAAGATGGGCGTGCCTGCCCGCCATCGCGAGCCTGCTCGCTCAGGCGAGGCGGGCGGGCCACCTGGCAACCGTACCGCGGGATTGCTCCGAGGCGTACCTGAACGGTACGTCGCAGGGGGAGCCTGTCGAAGGAACACCCGAGGACGCCAGGAAGGACGGCCATATCAATGGTCGCAGCAAGTAATTCATGAAATGTCCGGGCTAACTCAGCTCCGAGACAACATGGCTAACAAATTGGAGGTCCTCTGCCGTGATATTAGTGAAGCGAACCCCCATGCCGATAGGTATGGCATCGGAATCGGCACGGAGGGGAATATCTATCCACACTACCTCTGCCCCTATCCATGAATGCTCCCGATCTTGAGACAGGATGGAGAGGATGAAAAGGTCTTTTTGTAAGAGCGGTGTCCCGCAGCGAATATAGGCCCCCCCGGCACTAATGTTCTCTATTATGCCGTCGATATCCCCCTCGGGGGTCACCATGGTAACGGGCCAGCTCACTGGGACTCTTGGATGTTCTCTCTTCTGGACGAAAGTGGGGGAGTTCATAGTTGGCCTCCAATCTATCAGAAAACATCTCCCTGGAGCAATTTGAAGGGTCGCTCGCTATGTTTTCCATTTTTCAAATACCTCCCCCAGGATGTCCTCAATGAAAACTTCGTGCCAATTCGTGACATAAGGGTATTTTATCTGTTTTTTTGAATGGTTAACCTCTGACAACAACAATGGGCGGAGCGAAGAAAAACCTTGTTTGGAGTCCAAAAGTGTCAGTTGGTGAAAAAAAACGGCATCATCATCACCACCTCTGAAGTCCATTTTCTGTAGTGTTTTCAAAATATTTCTGGTATGGTGGCCGCTGTTTCGTCAGGACTGGTCTCTTACATATCATCACAACGTTGGCATCAATCATGCATTTCTTGGTCGGTAATTCTACCGTACGGCCAGGGATATCAAACCAGAACTCTCAGTCAAGAGGTACTATTTCCAATGGCACGTGGTCTCTTTATAGCTCTGCTCAGTCTTCTCCTTTTCACTTTCTCATGTACGCAGTCTTCTCTTGTTCTCCGGCCAGATAACGCTTCCCACCCTGAGGAGTCATCCCAGATCACTGATACTCCCACTGAGGACGCATCGGATCCATCAAATGCCGCACCTTCCAATACAACCAATGCGGAGGAAGAGAACGTATTGGCCGCATCTCCGGCTCAGGAGGAAAGCTCCGCAAACGGCGAAGCATCGGCAGAGGTTGACTCCGAAGAAGAGCCATACACTGATCAGAAGCGTGTGGACGACGCTTTGTACTATTATCAGGAAGCTCTAGAGTACTGGAATAGTGGTGAACCGGACAGGGCGATACTGTCTCTCGATCAGAGTTATCAAATCATTTTCAGCATTCAAGACGAGGATGATCCGGAGATCACCCAGCAAAAAGAAGACCTTCGTCTCCTTATCTCTAAACGGATTCTGGAGATTTATGCCTCCAGAACCCACCTCCAAATGGACCACAGCCGGGAAATGCCGCTGGCGATGAACCAATATGTAACCAGAGAGATAAAACGTTTTCAAACCACAGAGAGAAGATTCTTCATCAAATCCTACAGGCTCTCAGGCAGGTTTAGACCTTACATTGTGGAGCAAATGAGGAAAGCTAGTATCCCTGAGGATCTTTCCTGGCTTCCACTGATCGAAAGCGGTTTCAAAACCAAGGCACTCTCCAAAGCCAGGGCCCTCGGACTCTGGCAATTCATCGCTTCCACCGGCTACCGCTATGATCTCCGCCGCGACCGCTGGGTGGATGACCGGATGGACCCTGAACGTTCAACCCAGGCCGCCATTGCTTACCTAAAGGTTCTTCACGGTCTTTTCGGCGACTGGACTACCGCTTTGGCAGCTTACAACTGTGGTGAGGGTAACGTGCTGCGGGCGATTCGGCAGCAGCGCGTGAACTATCTAGATGATTTTTGGCATCTTTACCCGCGGCTGCCCCTGGAGACCGCTCGTTATGTGCCTCGTTTTCTTGCTGCACTCCATATCATCAAAGATCCTGAAAAGTACGGTTTTGACGACTTGGAGCTTGATCAGCCATTGATAAACGAACAGGTGCAAGTCAACCGACAGATGCGCCTGCAAGACATCGCCCGGGTCCTGGATGTACCAGCGAAAACTCTAGAGGAGCTCAATCCATCCTTACGATATAAAGCCACCCCCAATTATCCCTTTACCCTGAATGTGCCCGCAGACACCAGCACAACGTTTCTTGCCAAGTTGGAGGAGGTTCCCCAGTGGAAACCCCCCAAGCGCGCTTACGTGGTCCACAGGGTGCGCTTCGGCGAGACCCTCTCCGGAATCGCCTTAAAGTACCGAGTGTCAGTGCGACGCATAGTGCACGCCAATCACCTGCGCAGTGCCAGTCGGATCCGGGCGGGCCAGCGCTTGAAGATTCCCCTCCGCGGCCACATTGTAATGGCTAAGGGCACCCCTTCACCCCGAACAGGATCGACTAAGCACTATCAGGTAAAGAGGGGCGACTCGCTCTGGCTGATCGCCCAACGCTTCAACACCACCGTGACTAGAATCAAGACCCTCAACGCCATGCATTCCAATCTGCTCCACACTGGTCAAGTAATTCTTGTCCAGGCGGGAAGCAGGTGAGTCGCAAGGCGTAAAAAAACTAGGCACCCCTTCGACAGGCTCAGGGCAAGTAGGCAGCAAGCATTAGGCACCGCCTCATTCCTCAATTTTCAACGCACATTTTTCATTCTACATTTGGCCAACCTGGGTTTTTGCCCTGATTTTCGATTGGCAATGATAAATGCGAAACCGGGGACCCTGCCCGCAGGGCAAGGGGACTAAGAGGTGGCTGAACAGTTTCCACCAGCCCGGATATTTCATGAATTACTTGCTGCGACCACAGATATGGCCGTCCTTCCTGGCGTCCTCGGGTGTCGGCCCCTGCGACGTACCGTCCAGGTACGGAAACCAATCCCGCGGTACCGCGGGACGAGTTGCCAGGTGGCCCGCCCGCCTCGCCTGAGCGAGCAGGCTCGCGATGGCGGGCAGGCACACCCATCTTCGTGGTCTCGCGACATGGCCCGCCCGCCTCGCCTGAGCGAGCAGGCTCGCGATGGCGGGCAGGCACACCCATCTTCGTGGTCTCGCGACAGCAATTCATGAAATATCCGGGCTAGGAGAATTGCAGTGCGCTTTTTGTCACCTTTAGTGCGGGGTTTTTTGATTCGCCGCTATCAACGGTTCCTTGCCGAGGTCCGTCTCGAAAACGGCCGGTTGGTCACGGCTCATTGTCCCAACTCTGGCAGCATGCAGGGCTGTAACGTTCCTGGCAGGGAGGTTTTGCTATCACCGGTAGACAATCCCAAGCGCAAAACCCGCTACACCTGGGAGTTGATTCACCTGCCTTCAACCTGGGTGGGTATCAACACCCTCGCTGCCAATCGGCTGGTGGCTGAGGCAGCCAGTGCCAAGTCGATCCCCGAGTTGGGTCCCTTCGACAAACTCTTGAGGGAGGTGAAATTGGGGCACAGTCGGATTGACTTCTGCCTGGTTCGTGGTGGGGTGTCCCTCTTTCTGGAAGTCAAGAACGTAACTCTGGTGGAAAATGGTACGGCACTGTTTCCTGATGCCCCCACTGCCAGGGGACGCAAGCATCTGCAGACACTTATGGATGCTCTTGACCAAGGCCATCGGGCCACCATGTTCTATGTGGTTCAGAGGGAGGATGCCCAACGTTTTTCCCCGGCTGCTCATATTGATCCCGCCTACGCTCAGGCGCTCCACCGGGCACATAAGGCTGGGGTGAATATTATTGTTTATGGCGCCAGGGTCAGTCCAGAGGAGATCTACCTGGATACCCCACTGCCAGTGGTGCTTGAAGGGGATAAGGGGATTGGTTGAAGGGTTAGAGAAGCTCAGCATCTCCAAAGTCGGGAGTGTAGATGGTGCTGTAGGGCACTGGGTAAATGTCGTTATGCCCGGGGAGAGGAACCAGCAGCTGATCGCTCACGGTCAGCCACTGGAAATCTGGCCTCAGTTCCCTCAACTTGCCATCTTCGGGCGGCTTTGAATGGATGGTATTGCGATAGACCACTTGAAACACTCCCACCCCAAAGTCATCCTGAACGTCGATAAGAAAGCGTTCCACGAAATTGTCAAACTTCATACGGTTCTCCGAGGCCAAACGGGAGATTTCATCGGTGGGCAGCTTGACCAATACGTATTTGCTTACTCCACGCTCACTGAGACGGGTAAGCGTGCGTGATTCGGTACTGGCAACGTAGACTGTGGAGACGAATTCCATTTTCTTGAGAAACTGCGCCGCCACCATCGCAGCGGTGCGACGACCTCCCACTGTATAGTGAAAGCCGTAATTCTCAAAAAGCTTGTTGTTCAGACTCTCAGCGTACTTCTCGTCTACCTCGTAAAGGTCTTTGGCAATGTAACGCAGCTGCTGGGCCATCTCTTCAGTGGCGTTGTCAATGGGCCAGTCAATCTTCACATGGAAGTGAGTCATAGCATAGCGGGTTCTGGTCTTGATGGTGGGATCTTTCTGAATCAACAGGGCGTAGTCTACCGGCAGTAGGTCCAGCACCAGATTCTCAAAACCCGGGTTTTCGAAGTAGCGCAAGTTTTTGGTGTATTGTTTGTGCAGTTGAACGTAGGCCAGCTCAGCGACTCCTTCTTTGGTAACCTTATTGGAATCGAAAAAGCGGACATATTTTTTGTACCAACCCGGAATGGTTCCTTCGCAAAACATGACAAGAAAGTGATTGTGATAAATGTGCTCTCTCTCCACCACCCGAGCCCGGGGTTTGAGCTCTCGTTTTGGCACGAATGGGTAAGGTTCTCCAGCCTCGCAGAAGTTCCAGTATGAATCGATGAGAGCATACTGTATCAGGTACATATCCATCTGGTCTCTCAGGACCTCGTACACAGATCGCCGCAACCGATCTTGCAGGCTCAGCTGAAACCGATAGGGCCAAGTTGGCATTCTCGCACTCCTCTCATCTCCAACTCCCCCAAGCCACAACTTTACCAAGCAGGGAAGTTGCACCACGGCAGCAGGAGACGAAGTTAGGATAACTCGCCGTTTATTCTATCTAATTATGGTCTTTTGTCAATTACTTTTCTTAGCCCGGATATTTCATGAACTGTCGTCGCGAGACCGCTGAGAGGGATAATGGGTTTAAGCTGGTTCGTCAACCATTCTCTGGGGTAGATAGAAGACATATTCTGCGGCTAGCAGGTCGAACTGCACCCTGGTCTCATGTTCCACTTTTTCATAGAGAACCTTCAGGGTGTCAGCTTGTTGGATTCGAGCAAAGAAATCACTACGGCGATAAAAGTTCGGATGCAAGGGCAAAAGGAACTGGCTTGAGTCCCCTTTCCAGGAGAAATTGAGACTGCGCCGTAAATCCATTATGGTCTTGTAGACTCTGCGCAACAAGTCGGTACGCAACAGCGGTGAGGAGCTATTGACCACACATTCCATGAGACCTGCCAACTGGTAAAACTCCCTGGCTTGCTCCTCACTTTCCCTCCAGCGGTAAAGTCCCATCACCGTGTAGTCGCAGCCACTCACCAAACTGAAGTGTTCGGGAACAAAGCTGAGATGGCTGTGGCCATTGTTAATGGCCTGATGCCGATGGCTCTGGTATTTCTCCGCCTCGCTCCGGAGGCACTGCAATATCTGCCCTTGTCGCCAGTCACCGCGGCGAAACTCCAGGGGTTTACGACAAATAAGATTGTCGTCACCCTTGCGGCCGTTGCCAAACTGAATGATTTTTGCCATCGGCTCCATACATTGTGGGGTTACATCGGCACTATATCAGACGAGATCTCATTCTCAAAACCATAAGCCGGAAGCCTAGCCTTGGTGCTTGGTGTCTACTCGCGCTCCGCGTTGCCTGGAACACCAGGTCGAGTCATCTCTTCAGCATTTAGTATTTTTAGGAGCTTTTCCTTCGGGAGAACCTCTAACTCCAGCGCCACTTCTCGTACTGTTCTGCCACTCTCGTAGGCCAAGTGCGCTATGTGGGCTGCTCTATCATAGCCTATCTCAGGGGCCAGTGGAGTACAGAGTGCCAGACTTTTTTCCACCAACTCCCGGCACCGCTGTTCATTGGCCTCAAGTCCTTGCAGGCATTTCTCCGTGAAGTTGCTAATCCCGGTTCTGAGCAACTCCACAGATTGCAGCAGATTGTACGCCATCACCGGCAGCATGACGTTGAGCTCCAGGTTTCCAGCCTGCCCACCAATAGCCACAGCCCAGTCATTGGCCATGACTTGCACTGCCACTTGGAGAAGAGATTCAATGATGACCGGATTGATCTTACCGGGCATGATTGAGGAGCCTGGTTGCACCGGAGGAAGGTGAAGTTCTCCCAAGCCACATCGTGGGCCGGAAGCTAACCAGCGCAGGTCATTGCCGATTTTTGTGAGTGTCACCGCCAAAGCTCTGAGAGAACCGCTGGCAGCAACCAGCGCGTCCTGGCCCCCCTGGGCGGCAAAATGGTTTTTGGCCTCCTCCAGGGGAAGATTCGTTTCCTCCGCCAACTGGGCTATGACTTTCGGGGCAAAGCCAACCACGGCATTGAGCCCCGTCCCAGTAGCTGTACCCCCCAGGGCCAATTCCATCAGACCGGCCAAGGCCTGTTCAATACGTGCCCGGGCCAGCTCCATTTGACGGGCGTAACCACTGAACTCCTGTCCCAGGCGTACCGGGGTGGCATCCTGAAGATGGGTGCGCCCGATTTTGACGATGTGGTCAAAATGTGCACTCTTGGCCTCGAGTTCCTTCTGGCAGGCCATCAGCACTGGTAGCAGGCCACCCTTGATGCTTTCGGCCACGGCCAGATGAATGGCAGTGGGGATGACATCATTGCTAGACTGTCCTCGATTAACGTGGTCATTCGGGTGCACTGGCGTTTTGCTACCCACTTCACCCCCCAGCAGTTCAATGGCACGGTTGGCAATGACCTCGTTGGCATTCATATTGGTGGAGGTGCCGGACCCAGTCTGAAAAATATCCACGGGAAACTGTTCATCCAACTCACCCTCTGCTGCCTCGGTAGCTGCCTGGACGATGGCTTCAGCCACCTCTTGGGTGAGAAAGCCCAACTCGAGATTCACCCGAGCCGCAGCCCTTTTTATCAGACCCATAGCGCGAATGAATTCCCGAGGAAACCTGAGACCACTAATGGGAAAGTTCTGTACCGCTCGCTGGGTCTGGGCCCCGTAATAGGCTGCTGCCGGAACCTGCACCTCACCCATTGAGTCACTTTCAATCCGAAAGGTTCGTTCTTTCATTTCGAAATCCTCCAAAAAATTTTGTCATCATTCATTTACATATATGCACAAGCCGTAGGGTTCCAAGCAACTCATTGATCAGTCCTCTTTCCTCTTCCTTGTGCCCTGTGCCTTGCACCTTGTGCCTTCTTTCAAAATGAATAGAAAAACTCGTTCTGGTTCAGGATCTCACAGCCGTCTGCAGTCACTCTCACCATATTTTCCAGGCGGACCCCACCCCAACCGGGAAGATAAATCCCGGGTTCGATGGTTACCACCATGTCTTCCTCTAGCACCATGGAACTGCTTTTGCCGAATCCCGGCTTCTCGTGCACCGCCAGTCCAATACCATGACCCAGACCATGACCAAAATTGCCCCCATAGCCGGCAAGGGCAATGTAATCGCGGGCCACGCGATCCACTTCCGAAGAAGGAATCCCGGCCCGCACTGCAGCCATGGCCCGTAATTGAGCTTCCCGGACAATACCATAAACCTCACGCGCTTTATTGTCCGGCTCTCCGAGAATAAGTGTCCGAGTCATATCCGAACAGTAGTGGTCCAACCTGGCGCCCAGATCAATAATGATTGTCTCTGAATTCCTAAGCTGGCGATCACTAACCACCGCATGCGGCATGGCAGCGCCTGGCCCGGAGGCCACTATGGGCGGGAAAGAGATCGCCTCAGCGCCCGCTTCTCGCATGAGTTGTTCGATGCGCCAGGCCAGTTGTTTTTCTGTCTTTCCTACTTCTGCCTCTGCCACTATGGTTTCCAAAACAGATTCGGTCAAGGCCAGAGAGTTACGAATGGCCTGGATTTCTTCCGGTTCCTTGACCATTCTCAAACCCTCCACCAACTCGCCCCCAGGCAGCAGCTTTCCTTGCGGATGCCATCCTTGCAGGGCCTCTTGAA
>CAMYLW010000218.1 GCA_947259475.1 Thermodesulfobacteriota bacterium | reverse complement strand
GCGGCTCTAAACCTTCCTCTAGCAAATCAGGATAGGCAAGATGAACCCGGGAATAAGGGAAAACCGCATCCAGGGTAAGCTGGCCGGCAACACGATGGTCGCGATGCCATAGATAGCGGCGATAAGGATCCGAGGTCACAACAATCTTCGGCTGATAAATCCTTATCATGCGAACTAGCTCTTTGCGGAACTCTGGCGTATCCTCCAAACCCTGATCCGGATATCCCAGAAAAACTACTTCTTTAACTCCCAGGACTTTTGCCGCAGCCTTTTGCTCCTGCTTACGAATTTCAGCCAATTTCTCTGGTTTCATACTGCGGTCACTAGTACCTTTGTCGCCGCTAGTACAAACAACGTAGACTACTTGCTTTCCTTCTCTGGTCCAGCGCGCCACCGTACCTGCCACGCCAAACTCGGCATCATCAGGGTGGGCTGTTATAACCAATACATCAACTGCTGTATTCACCTTGAAACTCCCTATTTAAGGCTCATCCGAAAACCTCGGTTTTCGCATGAGAGCCATCAGCGATCAGCTTTCAGCTCTCAGCTGTAATAATTAATAATTTCGAATTTCGAAATGTTTATACCCTATGCCCTACTTGTCCTGAGCCTGTCGAAGGATGCTCTATGCCTTCTTTATTCTTCATCGTGTTCGTGTCTGTGATAAGGGTCAGGCCAGTGTGGATGAGTATGGGTCATTGCTTTGTGTTCGTGCCGGTGGCTGTGGTAGGTGGCGTGCGGCGCTCCCGGGAACAAGTGATCATGATGGCCATCGTCATGCCTATGCCAGTGCTCATGCACAGTAGCTTCATGTCGATGCGCGTGTAAGTGTTGTTCAAAAAAGAGAAACACCAAGGAGATTACAATAACCAAAGTGGCGATAATTTGAGCCAACGAAATAGATTCTCTGAGAAAAGTTGCGGCCAAGATGACCCCAAAGAAGGGTGCACTGGAGAAGATGATCTGACTTCGAGTGGCACCAAGTCTTTGGGCTGAAGTGATGTAGAGTAAGAGGCTTATGCCATAGGAGAAAACACCAACGAAAAGAGCCGCAGCAGTTAAAGAGACTGTGGCAGTGTACACATCTAATTGCAAGCCGATAACCAGGTTGATAATACCTGCAACCAACCCCTTCCAAAAGGTGGTCTGTGCAGGGGTGATGCCAGTGATCAAAGCGGTAAAGTGATTATCCAAGCCCCAGCACAAACAGGCCAAGGTTACCAGGAGACCTGCTTGCACGCCGGCGTAGCCCTCGGATATGGACAAGATCGTTGCTGCTGCCAGTGTTCCCACGGTGGCCACCCAGGCGTGGGTGCTCAGCTTATCGCGAAAAACAAGATATCCGAAAAGAACGGTGGCAATGAGTTCCAGATTGAGCCAAAGGGAAACCGAAGCAGATGACGCGAGTTTGAGGCCGAAGAGTAAAAAAACCGGTCCGACTACACCACCCAAACTAATGGCCCCCAGGAGGCGAAGAGCCGTCTTGCGATCCAACTTCCACGGCCAAGAAAACTTCCTCTCCTTGACTATCAGCGGGATAACCCCGAGTGCTGCGCCCAAGTAGAGCAGCCCGGCCAGCTGAAAAGTGGGCAGTGTCTGCAACAATTTTTTACTTGCTGGTGTTGCCGCCCCAAACAAAAGCGCAGCTAGAAAAGCCATGGCTAGTGGAAATTTCGGCATACTAAGTCTTTCCTGTCTTCCATAGTATTGTTTAGTTAGTATCCATCCGGAAACTCCTCCATGTCATTCTGAGCCCTTCTATTCACTCAGGGTAAACTTCGCGAAGAATCTCTGCGGATCCAGTAACTATGAGATTCTTCGTCGTCCCGCCTCGGCGGGACTCCTCAGAATGACACCCATATACACGGTTTTCGGATGAGCACTAGTTAATAATAAAGCAGGTTAGTCCATTGACCAAGAAAATCTTGTGGCTCTCTGCGTATAGGGCAACAGGCAAAGATAGATTTATCTTCATAGGCTGTATCACAATTCGTCATCCCGGCCAAGTCTCGCAAGGCGGGACGCGAGCCGGGATCCAGAGGAGGCTGATATTATAAACATTTTCTGGATTCTGGATCTCGTCCACCAACGGTGGACTCGTCCGGAATGACGGGCAAATGGAATTGCGACACAGTCTCTAGCAGGGGAGGGGATTATGAGGTTGTCGAAGAGCCTCGCTATCCCTCGTCCTCTGCGGGGCGCCACGTTCAGATCGTCTTAAGGATCAGAGCCACCCTGATGTCAGGGTAGGTCCCTTACTCTGTTCTTCTTATACATTTGTATATCTAAATTCTGTGGGTTATAAGGATTGGGGAGGTGAAATAAGGATGTACCGCGTACCTTTCAGCAAGAGATATCTAGACTTTGAGCTGCCGGCAAATATGCGTGGCACCCACGCAGCCTCCCGCCCATTGGAGCCACTAGCCGACGTAGAGAAAGCCATTGACAAAGCACTGGCTGATCCCATCAACTCTCCACCGTTGAGTGAACTGACTAAACAGGGCGATACCGTCTGTATTGTCTTCACTGATATTATATTACCCGGAATACTCCGGAGCATCTTCTGGTTCCCGCTCTCCTGGCCGAGTTGCACGCTGCTGGTGTGCGCGATGAGGACATTACCCTGCTCTGTGGTATTGGCCTGCACCGGCCAAGCACGCCGCAGGAAAAGGTCATCAAGCTCGGGCAGTCGATTGTTGACCGCTACCGGGTGCTGGACCATGAACCGTTCAACCTGGCCGGACTTGAGGACCTGGGCATCACCGAAAGTGGAATTCCCCTTTCAGTAAATAGCGTTGCCTGCCACGCGGACCTGCTGATTACCACCGGGATTGTTGAGCCCCACCAGTACGCCGGTTATTCAGGAGGTCCCAAGACTGTCTCCATAGGTGCGGCCGGGGAACCAATGATCGCCCACACCCACGGTCCCAAGATGGTTGATCACCCGGGGACGCGGCTGGGCAAAATAGAGGGCAACATCTTTCACCAGGCGGTTACCGAAGCGGCCCGGCGCGCGGGCCTGGACTTTATCCTTAACGTGGTCCAGGATGACCATAAGCGACCAGTGGCCATCTTCGCCGGTAGGCCAGAAGATACTTTTGAGGAGTTAGTCAAAGCAGCCAAAGGGCTGTATGAAGTCCCCGTCCAACAAGAATATGATGTGGTGGTAGCTGGGGTTGGCTTTCCCAAAGATATGAACCTCTATCAGGCGAGTCGGGCTGCCAGTCAACTGTTTTTTGCCCCCACCTCAGTAGTAAAAGATGGGTCCGTTTTTATCGTCCCCGCTCCCACTCCGGAAGGGGCGGGGCAGGGGGAGGGTGAGCGACGTTTTTTGGAAACCATGCGAAGCGGTAATGATATGCTTTCTCTGCTGGCTGAACTGCGTCGCACAGGCTACCCGCCCGGGGCCCAACGGGCTTTTGTCATGGCCAAAGTTTTGGAAAAGAACCACGTCATCATTGTTGGGACCGAGACACCTGAGGTGGTGCGCCAACTCCACATGATTCCGGCTGCAGACATGGACGAAGCCTTTCGCATCGCGGTCTCGAAGATTGGTCGGGACGATTTGGAAGTTCTAATCGTCCAGCGAGCCCTTTTGACACTACTGGTTGGAAGGACAGGCTAAAAGCTCAACACGGCCGCTTCTCTTGCTTTAATTCCGCCATACGATTGCCAGCGATTGCTGTTCCGTTCCTGCCGTGACTCCAAACACAAGATAGAAGATTTTCCTCATGCCTGCGTTTTTACCCTTTTTCTACTTTCTACCGCCGTCGGTTTTGGGGTCTCTGCGCACGGCTAGCACGGTAATGTCATCATGCTGGTCAGCTTCACCTATGTGAGACAATACACTCGCTACGATTTGGTCTAGTAATAGGGTGGCAGACGAAGTACTCTGCTCCAGCATTGACAGCAATCGTTTCCGAGTAAAAAACTCGCCGCTCGCAGCGAGGGCCTCCAGCACACCGTCAGTGTAACCCAGCAGGATGTCACCCGGTTCTAAGCGGGTCTGCTCAATCTTGAACTCTGTGTCGGGTGTTATGCCCACAGCGGGCCCAGTAGGATTGAGACGCTCCCGTACGCCGCCAGAGGAGTGGACGATCAATAGGGGCTCGTGTCCGCCGCTTATATAGCTCAACAAACCAGTGGATGGATCCAGCACGCCGAAAAAGAGGGTGGCAAACATAGCCAGTTCGCCGTGATTTAGGGCGATGTAATTATTGGTGAGCCCAACAGCTTTGAGAGCGTCGAGGTGGGAGGATTCTGCCACCTGTCCATCCGAAGCCAGACTGAGTGAGTTGGCAGAAGCTTGGCTGTATGAGCAAACCAATCCATTCAGGGAGGTTTGACCCGAAAATATCCTAATCAAGCTACGGAATAAAGCCATAAATAGTGCCGCACCCACTCCTTTGTCGCAAACATCAGCGATGACCAAACCAACGTGGCCACCGGGGAGCTCGAAGACGTCGTAGAAGTCACCTGCCACTTGGTGCGCCGGTTTGAAGTAAGCAACGATTTCCCAGCCGGGCTTGTGCAGTAGTTGGCCGGGCAGAAAGTTTGTCTGCATCTCCCGGCCTTTCTCTAATTCGTCCTTAAGTGCTTGCGAATAGGATTTAACTTGACTCAAACTTGTTTGCAGCGCTCCTTCTGCCTTTTTACGTTCGCCAATAGCATCTGAAATTTGTTGGTACATATGGTTGAAGGCTGCTATGACTTCTCCCAACTCATCCTGGCGTTGAATTGAAGCTGAGTAGAATTCAGGAGTTTCTCGATCTTTGCTGATTGCTTCACCTGCACTGGTTAAGTCATTTCTTAGCCGGATAATGGGAGCAACCACAATTGGGCGCAACGCTATCCACGCCCCCGCCGTGACGAAAAGCGAAATTATCAAGACCAAACCAGCAATTCGCAGAACAAAGGCATGTAACTCAAGCATCACGGGGGATCCATCATGACGAAGGATCAGAGTGTAATCTCTCTGCAGCTCAGCCGCTGACCAAGCTGCATCGTAGCGGAAAATATTTTGGCTTTGAAAATAAATCGCACCACCACTATTGCCCTCAGAAAAGGAAAGCTCAGGTTGCTCACCAAACATCCCAACCTGTTTTCCGTCAGAGTCATACAGCGCCCCGCCCAGAATGATTGGATCAAGCTTGAGTTGTCTCATTTGATCCAGAAGTTCTAGAGCAGACGCTGCTGCTCCGGTCATCTGCATAATTACAGATATCTTTGCTGAGGAAACTTCTCTCAGCTGGGATAGGAGTTCTTGTTCGCGTCTATTGTATGAAGGAATGAGAATAATGGCTTCGATTACCACAACACTTACAAAGACCCAAAACACTATCCGTCGAGACAGGCGAGCAGTGGGTAGGCTAGACAGCCCTTTAAGCATAGATGGCATTGCGCTTTTCTCCTGCGCGATTTATTCGTTCTACCGCTAAATTAATAACAAGAAGCGTGACATGGGTGACTTTCCCGAACCACGATCAAAGCTCGACCCAGGAGCCACCATGCTTATCTCAAACATAATACCGGGTGAATGCTTGTCAACCATCCCTCCTTCTAGCCGACACCATTTCAGCCCTATAATTTAAAGAGCAATCTGTGGCTTAGTCGTAAATTTTTCTAGATTATTACATATGGTTGGGAGCGATGAGCCGATAGGGGCGTGGAAATGAGGTGACATCTTCAGCAAACATTTAACCATGAATCACAAATTTCACGAGCGTCCCCTATTTCTTCACGGCTAAAGTTGACTTCAATATATTAGATGGTTAGCTTCCAAGTAGTGGTTGAGACTGACCGGAAGTCTCGAATATTTTCGGGGCACCGCAACATATTTTCACATACTTCTGAGGTGGTGTTATGGAAGTTATAAGTTCGCTCGAGGTGTTTGAGGTCTTGTTTATTTCGCTGGGAGGAATGCTGTGCATCTATCTCGGCTATCGTCTTCTTACGATAGGCGCAAACCAACCATTTGATATATTTTCAGACCTGAAAGGATGGAGATTTAAAACTGCTAACTTGGCTCCTGGCGTTTTCTTTGCGGTCTTGGGGTCAGTAGTACTCTGTTCTCCGGTTATAACGAGTGCAATATCCATTCTGCAGAAAGAAACGTTTATAAATAAGTATGCAACTAAATTGATACTGGATGAGTTAGTTGAAAAAAATAAGAAAATGAGAAGTTACCAATTAGAAAATGATGTGTCTCGACACGAAGCGAGAAGCAAATTCTCGCCTGCTCCTGATGATTCTTCCCCAACAAAGTTGAAAGAATCAAACAAAGCTGTTGTGACGTCTCAGCGGTTACGCCTGCGAAAAAAACCGGGCATAAATCATCAAATTGTTGGTGTCTTACATAAAGGAGACGTCATTACAGTGAAAGAAACAAGAGGAGTATGGCTACGAATATCGACGAATGAGATCACGGATGGCTGGGTTCACGGTAACTATGTTAGACGACAACAAGGCACTGAAACTGCCGAATTAAACGAAACCGCTTTGCTTTAAGTTCTAAGCCTTTGGAATATTCATCTCCCCAGTGATAACTGTTAGCCTCAATCCCACTAGCCCGGATATTTCATGAATTGCTGTCGCGAGACCACGAAGATGGGTGTGCCACCTGGCAGCCGCAGGGTGTTGGTTCCGAGGCGTACCTGAACGGTACGTCGCAGGGGTCGACACCCGAGGACGCCAGGAAGGACGGCCATATCCGTGGTCGCAGCAAGTGATTCATGAAATATACGGGCTAGCATAATGACCCAAAAACATTGATAAATGAGGGGCCGCCTCTGCCCCTTACTCCTTCCCCAGTGCGGTGGGCAGAGGACACCCAACAATTCTTGATAATGTTGACAAGTCCACATCATGTGTCTTAGCTTACAAAGCAACATACTCATTTAATAAGGTGTCAGGTGTCAGGTG